>JACQHA010000346.1 GCA_016199255.1 Deinococcus sp. | reverse complement strand
CCCTTTGGCCTGCGGCTGCGCGCTGTGGGCGAACACCCGGCAGCCGCCGATTCCCTGGGCGTCAATGTGTTTCTCATGCGCTACATTGGGGTCACAATGAGCGGCGTCTTGGGCGGCATGGCCGGCGCCTTCCTCTCTATCTCCCAGATCAACCAGTTCATCAGAAACATGTCCGCCGGCCGGGGGTACATTGCGCTGGCAGCGCTGATTGTTGGGAAGTGGCACCCCCTAGGCGCCGCCGGGGCAGCGCTCTTGTTTGGCTTCGCCGAAGCCTTCCAGATCCGCATTGGCGGCCTGGGCCTGCTCCCTCCCCAGATCCCCGGCATGCTGCCCTATTTAGTGACCATAGTGGTGGTGGGCGGCTTTGTGGGCCGGGCCATTCCGCCCGCCGCTGCTGGACGCCCCTACGACCCCGGACACGACTAACCGCCGGCTGCTTGGTATAATCCCTTGAAAAGGAGGAGACGATGAATCGATTACTGCTCACGATCTGCCTAGCTGCCCTGGCACTAGGCGCGGTCACTTTAGCCCAGCAACCGGTGCGAGTGGCGGTGGTTGCGCCCCAAGGTGGCTTCAACGATCAGTCCTTTGGCCAAGCGGCGCAAGACGGCGTCAACCGTGCCCGGGCTGTGTTCGGCGACCTGGTGGAATTCATCTTGCGTGAGCCGGCCGATGATCCCCAGGCCCAGCAGTTCTACGACGATCTGGCGGAGCAGGGAGTGCGGGTGATTATCGGCGTGAGCTTCAGCTACTTGCCTTTCGCCCAGGCCCTGGCGCCTGACTTCCCCGACACCTACTTCGCCATCGTCGACGACTTCTTCCCTGCAGAGCAAGTAACGCAGTTTGGCAACGTCATCGGCCTGCGCTTCCGAGAGGAGCAGGGCTCATTCTTGGTAGGGATCATCGCCGGCGCCCTGACCCAGACAGGCACAGTGGGCTTCGTGGGCGGCCTGCAGGGCGACCTCATTGAGGCCTTCGGCGCCGGCTACCAGCAGGGCATCAAGTTTGCCGATGAGCGCCTGGGGCGGAACACCCAGCTCTTGATCAACTTCGCCGGCCTGGACATCTTTGACGCGTTCCTCAACCCGGCCAAAGGCCTGGAGATTGCCCGCGGCCAGCAGGCCCAGGGCGCCGACATCATCTACCATGCTGCTGGCCAGACCGGCAACGGGGTGATCCAGGCAGCCACTGACCCCGGCTACCTCGAGCGGGACGGCCAGCGCATCACCACCTTCGCCATTGGCGTGGACTCCGACCAGGGCATCTTCGGCATCCAGGACGCTAACAACGACGGCGTCCCCGACGACGGCGTTCCTACCCACGTGATCACCTCGATGTTGAAGCGCACCGACACCGCCGTGTTCGAAACTATCAGGCAGGCAGTAGACGGTGAGCTCCAAGCGGGGAACGTGTTCTTCACCTTGGCAGACGGCGGCCTAGACTACGTGCTGAACGACCTGAATGGCAGCCTGATCCCACGGTCGGTGATGCAACTAGCTGAGGAGGCCAGACAGCTGATCGTCAACGGCCAGCTCCAGGTGGGGAACAAGTTCGAGTAGGCCGGTTAGCGGGCCTCCCCTAGCGTCACCTGTACCTCCACCCGCCGGTTGCTGCGCAGCACCGTGAGGGTGATACGGTCCCCCGGGCGGTAGGCGGCAATGAGCTCATCAAGCTGGGCGATGGAGGTCACTGCCTGGCCGTCCAGCTGCACAATGATGTCGCCGCCTAGCCGGATCTCCTCGCCGCCAAAGCGGGCGGTGATGTTGCCCCCCCTGAGGCCAGCCTGCTCGGCTGGCGAACCGGGCTCTACGCTCTCAATCAGCACGCCGCTTTGCACTGGGAAGCGGAAGCTCTGGGTGAGCTCGGCGGTAATATCGCGCCCTTGGATCCCCAAAAAAGCCCGGGGCTGGGGCTGAGATTCCTGGGGCGGGGCGGCCTGAGGTGGCGGCACCCCTAGGCCAGTGCGGGGGCCGGGAGTGCCGGGAGCCCCTGGTGGGGACGGCTCTACATCAGCGATGCCCCCCAGGGTCACCGCCAGGTCCAGGCT
>JACQHA010000347.1 GCA_016199255.1 Deinococcus sp. | reverse complement strand
TGCTCGATGGCGGCGGCGGCGACGACAACCTGCGCGGCGATGCAGGTGACGACAACCTGGACGGCAACTTCGGCAACGACAATCTCGATGGCGGCGACGGGACCGACACCTGCAATGACCTCGACCTCGGCACCAGCATCTCCAACTGCGAACTGCCTTAGGCAGCTACCGGGCTCCCCTCACTCCAGCTAGTGAATCGCTGCGGTACCCTTTGGGGACTCATAGGCGCCAATGTCGTAGCCGGCGCCCTGGGGCCGCTGGCGCCCTTCCAGATCGGTGGTGACATCCAGCACTACTGTGCCGGCATCAACCGCGGGGCTATTGGGCGCCAAGTGGTAGTCGGCCTGACCAGGACTCACTACTAGTGCGGCCAGCGGAGCCATGAGGGAGTGCTGATCGAATCCTTGGGCCCGCCAGTCAGCTAACGTGATGAACTCCTCATCCAGGGAAAAGCGGTTCACCACCACGTTGTAGTCAGACACCAGCCCACTCAGGCTGTCGCTATCGGTCTCGATGCTCCCCCGGCTTCCGGGATGAAACAGGATGTTGTTCAGGATGACGTTATCCGTGCTCCCGTGGACCAGCACGATGGCGAAGCGGCCATTGGCCGCCTGGACAATGGTGTTGTGCACAATGCGATTGCCCTTGGTGCCAAACTCCAGGCCAGCCTCGTCGTCCCAACCGGCAATGCCAGTAGCATGATTGTCGTAGAGCAGGTTGTTGCGGATCACTGAAGCGCGCACCGAGGCCAGGTTGATGCCCGCCGCGCCGCCAGCGCCATTTTCGTAAATGATGTTCTCCTCCACCAGGGCGTTAGTGATGATGCCATCTCCCTCCAGCGCCGGATCAGCATTGATCTGGATACCAGCAGACCGGTTGTGGTGCGTCTGGTTGCGGCGAATGATGGGGTTATCAGCGCTGTTAGACACGTAGATGCCATGCTCACTCTGGGAAAAGGCGGTTTCGTTTCCCTCCACCACCAGGTCCTGGGCGTAACCGGTGAAAATCCCCCAGCGGGCATTGTGGTGGCTGAAGTTCTGGCGGATCACCACCCCAGTAGCCGGATCATCAGGCTCGCCTTGCACCGCAATGCCGGCCCGGGGTGCAGCCGTCACCTCAAAGCCCTCGATGACGATGTAGTGGGCGTTTCTGATCCAGATATTATCGCCATTGCTGTTGGCCGGGCCAGGGCGGTCCACGCTGGCTCCAGGCTCGCCCCGGAAGGTGATAGGCGCCATAGCGGTGCCGGAGCGGCGCACCCGCATGCCAGTGTACTGTCCCGGACGCACTATGACGGTGTCACCGGGGTTCACCTGATCGGCGGCGTGCTGCAAAGTGGCCCAGGGCTGTAACGCTGTGCCTGGGGCGGCATCGCTCCCGTTGGGGGCAACATAATAGGTCTGAGCCTGGGCCAGTGTCACTCCACAGGCGCTCAGCCATACCGCCCAAAGTGGAAAAAGCCAGAGGCGTGCCAATGAGGTTTTCATGCTTTAGTTTTACCCTAGCTAGGCAAAGAGGGGAAAGGGCTAGGTACTACGGAGTTCATCCTGTCTCTAGAGGTAGAGTAGCGCAGGCCTATTACTAAAGCCTTTCCCGCTTCAGACGCTCCTCTTACTCCAGGGGCACACCGCTGTGCCAGAGCGAGTCACTCCTCCTTCCCGTCCCCTGCCCAGTGATGGTAGTGTGGTGGCACGATGGCAGCAACGGCCAGGAGGAGAAGGCTATGCGTTTTGATGACGCCAAAACCTACACACTCTCAGAGGTAGCGTGGGCACTGGGCGCCTATTCCACTTCCCTAGAGCGCCTGATCAGGCAGGGCAAGTTGCGTGGCTCCTGGGATAAGCCTGCGGACTCCTATCGCCTCAAAGGCCAGGAAGTCAATCGCTTCCTGGCCGAAGTGTTGCCTACCTTGCCCCCTGAAGAGCTGCGCCGGCCCTAGGGACCCGCCTCAGAAACTACTTCGCAGCCGCTTTCCCGGCTGGGACGGCGCTGCTGGTCCCAAAGCTCTCGCGCTTGCTGTAGTACAGCGCCCCAATCACTACCCCCAGGGCAATGAGCATGGCGATTACCATCCCTGCGTTCAGTGTCCCCTGGCGCCGGACCACGAGCGGCACAATTAAAAGAGACACCAGGTTGATCACCTTGATCATGGGGTTCAGCGCTGGACCAGAGGTGTCCTTCAGGGGATCGCCTACCGTGTCGCCCACTACACTGGCTTTGTGGGCATCGGACCCCTTGCCCCCGTAGAGGCCATCTTCCACGTTTTTCTTAGCGTTGTCCCAGGCGCCACCGGCGTTGGCCATAAACACCGCCATGAGCTGCCCTACTAGGATCACCCCGGCCAGGAAGCCGCCCAGGGCTATCTCGTGCAGCAAAAAGCCCACAATCACCGGGGTCAGCACCGAAATCAGCCCCAGGCCCAATAGCTCCCGCTGGGCGGCGGCGGTGCAGATGCTGACTGCCTGGGCGTAGTCGGGCTTCACCTTGCCCTCCAAGAGGCCCGGAATGCGGAACTGGCGCCGCACCT
>JACQHA010000341.1 GCA_016199255.1 Deinococcus sp. | reverse complement strand
GGCCTACACCGCCCACCTCACCAGCATCTCCCGCTGGGGGGAGCTGGTGGAGGAGGCGCTGAGCGCTTTTGAGGCCCAGGACCAGGAGGATTTTGCCCACCAGCTGGCCTCAATCCGCGCCCAGATTGAGCGGGCGCCGCTCCAGGAGGACCTGGCCAGCCAACTGGCCGCAGCCTACAGGGGGGAAGCGGTAGTGGTACGTCCCTCACCTGCTGAGCCGCGCGATCCCCTGGAGCTGCCAGCGCCGCTCCTGGGCATTAGTGGCGCGGTGGAGCTGGCCCGGGCGATTCGCCAGGTGTGGGCACTGGCCTGGACGCCCCAGGCGGTGGCGGCCCGCTTACGCCGCGCCGGCGATGTGGGATTCACCCTACCGCTCCTGGTGCAGCGCCTGATTGGCGGCGAGGTGTCTGGGGGCCTGGACACCTTTGACCCCTTCACAGGCAATCCCCACCGCCTGGCGCTCTGGGCAGTGGCCGGCATGGGGGAGGGTGTGCAGCACGATGGGGTAGCGGCGGAGCGCTATTTGATCGAGAAGGCTGGGCGCCGGGTAGTGGCCTATACTCCGCTCACGCAGCGCCGGGTGCTGCGCGCTGGCTCGCAGCTGGAGTGGGTGGAGGAAAAACTGGCCGTACCGTTGCTGGACGAGGCCCGGCGCAATCTGCTCCTGGACATGGGGCGCTGGATGGAGCAGAACCTGGGCGGCGCCCAGCGCCTGGCGTGGACCCTGGCTGGCCAGGAACTGTACGTGCTGGCGGCAGCGCCTCTGGAGCTGCAGGAAGGCGACTGGCCTGCAGAGGGCCGCAATGTGGAGCTCTACCCTGATCCCCTGACGCCCTTAGGCGGGTCCCTGGCTGCACCGGCTTTTGAACTGGCCTCAGTGCGCGCTGCGCAGGAGCTAGGGCTGCCTTCTGGAGGATACCGGGTGGAAATCCAGGGCGGGTACTGGTTTGAGCAGGAGCGGGAGCCGGTGGCGCTGCCCCGGGGCGGGGCCTCAGAGCGCCGGCTCAAGACCTTGGCAACTAACTTGCCCCGGGAGTGGGCGACGCGCTTTAAGCCCCTGCTGGCCGCTGAGACCAGAGCGCCCCAGGAGCAGTCGCTCCTCGAGTGGTACCACCGGGTGGTGGAGCGTTTCCAGCTGGAGCAGTACCAGGCCTTCCAGGTAGAGCGGGCGCTGGCCTTCTTGCGCTTCCGCGCCGAGAGCATCTACCGGGAGGTGGCGGACCCTGAGGGCCAGGGATTTGCCCTGCACCTCATGGGGCTGCCCAATCGGTCGGTGAACATGGTGCGGGCGCTTTACACCCTGGCGGAAGAATCGGCCAGCCTGCCCCAGGTGCGTTCCGTCTTGGAGGCTGCCCCCCGGCCGCTGGACGAGCTGGCCAAGTTTCCGGAGGGCAAGTACTGGCTGGAGGGCTTTCGCGGCTTCCTGCGCCAGTTTGGCGATCTTTCGCTGGCTGCCTGGGACCTGGGCCTGCCAGTACTGGCCGAAGACCCCGCGCCCTTGCTCCGGGCGGTGCGGCTGTTCCAGCAGGGGCCGCCGCGGCTGGCATTGCCCCGGCCCCCGGCCTTGCCAGGGCGCAGCTGGGCGCGGCGCCGGCTGCGCGCTGTGCTGGAGCCGCTGCGCCGCACCTGGCCCATTAAAGAGGAGCGGGAGCACCTGCTCTTTAGTAGCCAGGCCCGGCTGCGCCGGGGTTTACTGGCAGTAGGGCGCAGCCTGGTGGAGGCCCGGCTGATTGAGGCCATAGGTGATGTGTTTTATCTGGAGGCATCTGAGCTGGAGGCGGTGCTCTCTGGTGCCGATGGCAGCCACTTTCGCCAGGTGGTGCGGGCCAGGCGGTGCCGCCACCAGGAGCAATATGCCAGCCCGCCGCCTCCTGGGCCGCAGCGCCCGCGGGGTGCCTCCAGTGGCCGGGCCAGAGGCCGGGCGCGGGTGGTGCGCTCCCCTCAGGATCTCTTGAGCCTGGAGCCAGGCGAGGTGCTCGTGTGCCGGAGCACATTTGCCGCCTGGAGCCCCCTTTTACCCTTTGCCAACGGCTTGGTGCTGGAAGCCGAGGACGAGCTGGGGCATGGGGCCACACTGGCCAGGGAGTTCGGGGTGCCGGCGGTAGTGGGGTATGCTGGAGCAGTGGCCAGCATCGACCCAGGTGCGCCCCTGGAAGTTGACGGGGACCAAGCCTGGGTGCGCATAGGCACTGGCAGTGCTAGTGGATGGAAAGGAAAAGCATGAATGAGCAAGCCAAGCGGGCCGCACTGCGCCTGATTCCTTACGGGCTCTACGTGATTACGTATGGAACAGGAGCGGAGGCCAATGGCTTCACCAGCACCTGGCTGTCGCAGGCCTCGTTCCGGCCGCCCCTGGTCATGACCGGGGTGGGGAGGGGGCGGCTGTCGGAGCAGGTGATCCGCCGCACCGGGGTATTTGTAGTGAATTTCCTCGGCCGCAGCCAGAAGGCGCTAGCAGAGCGGTTCTTCAAGCCAGTAGAGCGCCTGGCGGACCTCGGCTGCACCACAGGCGTCACCGGGGCGCCGATCTTGAACGACGCCCTGGCTTACTTGGAGTGCCAGGTGCGGGACTCTTTGGACCTGGGGGACCATTTGGTGGTGGTGGGGGAAGTGGTGGCTGCCGAGGTGAGACGTGAGGAACCTGTGCTGGAGCTGTCTGACACCAGCTGGCACTACGGCGGGTAGGAGGAGGAGCGGTGCAGTGGCGCAAGGTGTTCGAACTGCAGCGGTTTAGCGCTGAGAAGATGCAGAAGGTGAACCTGTTTGACACCGAGCGGATGTTCACTGATCTCTACTGCTTCGAGCCG
>JACQHA010000340.1 GCA_016199255.1 Deinococcus sp. | reverse complement strand
GCACCGCCTACGCCAAGGGCTCCCCGCCGCTGCGAGTGCTGTTCGGCCATGCGCTCAAGAACGCCCTGATCCCCACTTTAACGGTGCTGGGCATTGAGACTGGTGCATTGCTAGGTGGCGCGGTGATCATCGAGCAAGTGTTTGGCTGGTCAGGCATTGGCTGGCTGGCGGTGCAGGCTATCTTCGACCGAGACTATCCCCTGGTGCAGGGAGTGACCCTGTTTACCGCCACAGCATTTGTGGTTGTCAACCTGCTAGTGGACATCCTCTATGGATTCCTCAACCCGCGTATCCGCGTTCGCCTTGAAGAGGCCTGAGCGCCGGCGCCGCAGCCGCCTGGGGTACCTATTGTGGCGGGACCCTGGGCTGGTGCTGGCCGTGGCCATGTGCCTGGCGGTAGTGCTGGCCGGCCTGTTCCCGGCATTCCTGGCCCCACTATCACCTACCAAAATCGGCGGCCGGCCACTGCAGGCACCGAGCAGCACCAACCTCCTGGGTACTGACGAGCTGGGGCGAGACATTCTCAGCCGGATCATCTATGGCACCCGCATTGCCCTGGGGGTGGCGCTGGGGGGCATGTTGATTTCTGCTGCCAGCGGCGTGCCGCTAGGGATGGCAGCAGGCTACTACGGCGGCTGGGTGGACACGCTGCTCATGCGCTTCTCTGACGCACTACTCTCATTCCCAGCGATACTCTTCGCCATCCTCATGGCGGCTAATCTGGGCCCCAATCTGCTGAACCTGATGTTCACCATTGCTGTCATTTTCCTGCCCCGCTTCGCCCGGCTGGCACGCAGCACCACTCTGAGCATCCGGGAGCTGGAGTACGTCCAGGCCAGCCGGGCCGCCGGCGCCAGCGATGCGCGCATTGTGCTGGTGGCCATCCTCCCCAACAGCCTCACACCTCTTTTAGTGCAGATCACCCAGGGCATGGCCATTGCCATTCTGATTGAGGCCGGCCTGAGTTACCTAGGGCTGGGCATCCAGCCCCCTACCCCTACCTGGGGGAACATGCTGCAGCGCTCCCAGGCGTATTTGGCGCATGCCCCTTGGTACGTGCTGGCGCCGGGGGGGTGCATCTTCCTGACGGTACTAAGTCTCAACGTCCTGGGCGACCGCCTGCGGGACATACTGGACCCGCGGCGCAAAGGGATCCTATGAAGGCACTTGATCTGGTGATCCACGGCGGCATCGTCTACGACGGCACCGGCAAGCCCGGCGTCAGAGCTGACGTGGGAATCAAGGGTAACACCATCGCCGCAGTCGGCCTCTTGCCCCCTGCAGCTGGGAAGCAGCGCATCGACGCTACCGGGATGGCAGTGGCACCAGGGTTCATTGACCTGCACAGCCACTCTGACCTGCACGCCCTGCGCCACGTCCCAGAGAAGGTGCTGCAGGGGGTTACCACTGAGCTAGTGGGCAACTGCGGGTTTTCCACATTCCCTGTTGCCCAGGAGCGGCAGCAGGACTTTTGTGACATCATCTCCCCTATTCTCAGCAATTTCCAATCCCATTCTGGCTGGGCCAGCGCCAGCCAGTACCTGGCGGTCGCTAGATCCAAAGGCCTGGTGACTAACCTGGCCACGATGGTGGCGCACGGCACGGTGCGGCTCGCGGCAATCGGCCCCGATGCAGCAGTGCCCAAGCCAGAGCAGCTAGGCACCATGGCCGCCCAGGTGGAGCAGGCGCTGGAGGAGGGAGCAGCAGGTCTTTCCTCCGGGCTGATGTACGCCCCAGGGAGCTTCGCCGACGTCAACGAGCTAGCAGCGCTAGCCCAACCCCTGCGCCGCAAGGGTTTTTACGCCACCCACATGCGCAGCTACTCGTTCGGATTGCTAGACGCTATTAAGGAAACACTAGCCGTAGGTAAGGCCGCTGGCATCCCTGTGCACCTCTCGCACCTGCAGGCCGTAGGCCGCCCCAACTGGGACAAGGTGGACCAGGCGCTGGCGCTAATTGAGCAGGCTAGAGCCCAGGGCCAGGACGTGACCTGCGACGCTTAT
Source organism: Deinococcus sp. (assembly GCA_016199255.1). Classification (GTDB taxonomy): domain Bacteria; phylum Deinococcota; class Deinococci; order JACQHA01; family JACQHA01; genus JACQHA01. Next base: position 4,051 of record JACQHA010000340.1, on the reverse strand, counting down.
CCTTATAAAGCTGGCAGCACCGTGGCTACCCAGCTCCTGCCCCAGGAGATGCTGGCGGGAGGCCGGGCTGCTTTACTCACCCGGCTCAGGTCAGCAGCAGACCGGGCCCAGGCACGGCGCACCATGGAGGCACAGCGCACCGTGGTCCAGGGCTGGGAGAATATCTTCATTGCTTCAGTGCGCGACCCGGGCAAGCGCCACATGGCCGGACAGAACCTGGCAGAGCTGGCGGCTGCTAGCGGCCAGGACGTGTACGACTTCTTATTCGACCTGCTACTAGCCGAAGAGGGCCAGGTGGGGATCGTGGCCTTCAACCAGTCCGACCAGGGCCTGGCCAAGGTGCTGGCGTTCCCCCACACCATGATCATCACCGACGGATTCTATGTGGACGGCAGGCCCCACCCCAGGCTCTACGGCACCTATCCCCACCTGCTCGCCGAGTTTGTCCGCCAGCAGCGCCTGCTCACCTGGGAACAGGCCATTTACAAGATCACTGCCCTCCCCGCTAGCCGGCTGGGGCTGACTGATCGAGGCACCATCAGGCCCGGGGCCAGAGCCGACTTGGTGGTGTTCCATCCAGACACCATCGCCAGCCCCGCCACGTACTTAGAGCCAGCCCAGCGGCCAGCAGGGATCGAGCACGTCATCATCAACGGCCGGGTAGCAGTGAGCCGGGGCAATTACCTTGGCACCCTGGCAGGAGAGGTGCTGACCTGACTTTGAAACCCACCTCTGCGCAACCTTTCTGAAAACCGCTATCAGACAGGCTCAATGACCTGCAAGAATGGGAAGATCTCAAAATCCCGCCGATTGAAGGTGGCCAGCCGGGTGATACCGGCCGCCTCTAGAGTCGCAGCCAGGGCGGTATCCAGGATACGCTTTCTTCCCAGCCGGAAGGCCGCTAGCAGCTCCAACGTTCGGTGAACCAGCGTAGGTCCGGGCAGGATGCGGGCAACGTCTCTTCCATCCCATAGCTGCCGGGCCAGGCGCCCAGCCTGGTCTAGTGAAAGAGGGCGTTGGAAACGACGAGGATCAGTGGTGACATGGAGAAACTCAAAGAGCACCTGTGAGGTGAGGCCGATCTGTCCACCCCTGGAGGCAACCTCAGTCTCGATGAGGCTCCGCGCTGCCCGGTGGTGGGAAGCCCCTGCCATTGCCCAGTTGACGAGGACATCGGTATCAACGGCAAGAATCATCGCTCGATCATCTCTTCAAACAGTTCGTGCCTGGTCCAGGGCAGGAGAAGCGCACCGCTATTGTGAGGGGGGATGTCGGCGATAGACCAATTGCGGCTGCGCTCCCGTTCCAGGTAGTCCACCATCGCCTGCCGGATGAGCTCTGCCACGGGGCGGCCAGTTCTGGCGGCGAGCGACTTCAACTCTTGATAGGCCTCCTGGGGAACATGGATAGATATCGCTTTCATATATCGATTCTATATCAGAGGTATAGTGTTAATCGAGACACCTGATCCATGCCCCTGCCGCTACAGGCACAATCTGCCAGCTACCGCCTATCGACATACGGCTCAGGCAGGCGTAGGTCGTCGGGGTTCAGGCCAGGGTTGGTCTGCCACTCAGCAATGGTCACATCCATGACCACGCTGCCGCCGCTGGTGGCCAGCAGCTCTAGGGGCCGCAGGTCGGCCTCGGCAAGACTCAGCTCCACCTGGTCCAACAAGGCAGCAGTGAGAGGCACCGCCAGCAAAGTGAACACCCGCTGGCCTGCTTCACCTTGCACGTCCACCAGGCTCACCTGGAAGTTCTCTGCCACAAACGCCGAGAAGTCGGTGATAATGCGGACCAGTTCTGCCGGGTCAGTGATGTCGTCCCGCTCTGCCGGATCAATGAAGGTAACGCCCGTGAGCGGCTGAAAGGTATACTGGGCATCACCCTCCACCACAATCACCTGGCCGTCCAATAGCCCGCCGAAGAACTCTGCCCGCACCAGGTCAGGACGCACAAACTGGATCAGGATATTCGCCGGGTCGCCGTTTACTGTCCCCACTAGTTTGGTAGACAGGTCCACCAGCGCCGCCTGGCTCTGGGCCACTGCCGCTAGCACGTGCTCCACAGTGGGAGGCTCGATTCTAGCGGCGAAGGCCAGCACATTAAGGAGCGCGAAAAGCTTCAGAGCACCACCTCCACCCCGCAAGTGGCCGCAGCTTCTTCCACTGTGCCCTCCAGGTTAGTAACGTCCAGGGGCACAATCTGATCACTCTCAAAGGGGTTGCAGACGTTGAGGACTTCGTCTAGCCCCAGCTCTACGTCCCGCTGGTAGCGCTCAAAGACAATCACCTGGCTCAACTTCGTCGCGTCGTCTGGGTCGTAGAACTCTATGCGCAGCGGCTGGAACTGGCGCTCTGGCCCAAACAGGGTCAGTACCAGCCGGGAGAAGTCCTCTTTATCTCTAGCCCGCTTGGGGAACGCCTCGACGGTGTAGGCCTGGGAGCTATCCACCAGCGGCGTGGCCACAACGGCCGTGTCGAAAGCGCTGGCGCTAAAGCTGAACAGGTCATCGTCCTCCTCGCCTCTGGTCCCCCCCACAATCTGGTCAAAGCTGGAGCCAGCGGCCAGCTCGCCCCGGGTAATAATCACCTGGTTGGTGAGCAAGAGGTACAGGGCAAACAGGTCGTCATCGCTGGTAGTCGGGTCACCAGGCACCACGATGAAGAACTGCTCCGCCAGCTCATCGGGAGCGTCAAGGGCAAAGCGGTTGGCCACAAAGTTCCCCTGGCCGTCGCCTACCGCCAGCGCCTGGAGCACCAGGTCGTCGGTGGGGTCAGCCTCCTCTGGATTGGTGTCCACTCGGAGAGTGGCCCGCAAGGTGTGGATGCTGTCCCGGGCAGTCTGGACACCAGCGCGCAGCCCATCAATATCTAATAGCCCCTGGGCAGGAGCGATACTGCAGAGTAGAGCTAGAGCAATGCTGAGCAGGGTTCTCATCGATCCTCCTTGGGGTGAACCGCCCTACTGCCAGGACAGTTCCACCTGGCCCAGTGTATAGCGCCCAGGTGAAGCGGCGTAGAGCGTCAGTCAGCCAGGTTAAGGCGGGCGGTTACTTGTACGGTGAAGGCGTTGCCCGGTGCCACCGGAAACGCCTCCCAGGCCAAGGTGAGATCTAATGCGATCTGCGGCAGGAGCTGGGCGCTGAGGTCCAGGCGCAGCACTAAATCGCTGCTCTCCCCCAGGCCATCTCCATTGTGGTCAAGGGCAGTGAGGGTACGCCACAGGAACCGGACCTGCCCTTCCAGGCTGCGCCCCTCACCCAGGGCGTTGCGCCCGGTGCAGGTTAAAAGCGCCCCCAGGTCCGCCCCCAGCCGGCTCTGGCTGCCATCGCGCCGGAACCCGCCTCTAACCAGCAGCTCTAGGCGGGGCGCGCCTTGGCTGGCCGGTGGGCGGAAGCGCGCTTCTATAGTGTGTAACTGCCGCGATGGGCCGATGCTGCTTAAGAGATGGGTAGTGCCAAACTGCAGGTCACCTCGGCTGGCCGGCCCCAGGGGGGCAAAGCTACCAGCGAAGCGAAAGGCCACGCCATTGGCAATGCCCAGGCTGGCATCAACGCTGAAGACTGAGACCCGGCTCTGCACCTGAGAGAAACCGGCCAACAGCGACACAGTCGGTGCCAACTCAAATAGTAGCGGGGTCGTATCTAACCGGAACCCCGGCCGCACTGGCGGAAAGAGCTCTAAATCGCTGCCCTGCCCCAAACCAGGCCGCAGCGCCAGCGGCGCACCGCCCTGCACTACCAGGCCCAGCCTGACACCCTGAGCCCCCACTTGCCCCAGCGCCCCGACTGCCAGCAGCGCCTCGCCAGCCACCGGCCCAGCCAGCCCCAGGTCCCCTCTGCCCCTGATCTCTACATTGCCCAGCCCCCCCACCAGCTGGCTCAACGTGGCGTCCACCCCCAGGGCCAGGCCAGTACCAGCAGTGAGATCCACCCCTAGCTGCACCGCGCCAGCTTCTATTCCTTCCAGGCGCAGCGCCACTCCTACCAGCTGCGCCTGGGCGGCGGACCAGCTAACCAGGGCCAGCAGGAAGGGAAGGAGTAGGGG
>JACQHA010000356.1 GCA_016199255.1 Deinococcus sp. | reverse complement strand
GCCGCTGGCTCACCGGACGCTGGTTCAGGGTACTGATGAACCTGGTGTACACCAGATGCACCTCGTCAGCCGCCCCACTGGTAAAAGTGCTGATGACTTGCCGGGCAATTTCCCCGGCCAGCTCCACCCCAGGCTGGGCCGGCAGGCTACTGATTTGGTCCAGCACGCCAAAAGGCGGCAGCGCCCGGGCAAACAGCGACCCGGGCTTTAGGGCCTCCACCGCCTTGCGCCCTATGGGCAGCACGAAGACCTGGACGCCACCACGGGTGAACTCCCGTAATAAAGCGCTGGTGAGCCGCAGCACATTGGCATTGAAGCTGCCACAGAGGCCCTTGTCAGAGGCCACCGGGAGCAAGAGTACCTTGTGCCGCTCCCGCACTGCCAAAAGCGGCACGTCAGCGCCTGAGGCCTGCTCAGCCACGCTTTTGAACATGTCCTGGGTAAGATCGCCATAAGGCCGGGCAGCGAGCAAGCGCCCCTGGGCCCGGCGCAGTTTAGAGCTAGACACGAGCTCTAGGGCTTTGGTGATCTGCTGGGTGTTGCGCGCCGCCCGGATCTTACCCTTCAGTTCCTGAGTGGTAGCCATCTAGAAACCCTTCGCCGCCTTGAAGTCCGCCGCTGCCTGGTTCAACTGGTTGGCCAGCTCCTCAGAGAGCTGCTTCTTCTCCTTGATCTCCTCAAGGAGCTGCGGCCGCTCCAGCTCTAAGAACCGCACCCACTCCTGGGCTACATCCATGACTTTGTCCAGGGGCGCTTTCTGCAAGTGGCCCCTCACTCCAAAGAAGACCATGGCAACCTGCTGCTCCACCGGCTGGGGACTGTACTGGGGCTGCTTGAGCAGTTCTGTCAGGCGCTGCCCCCGCTCCAATTGAGCGCGGGTCTGGGGGTCCAGGTCCGAGGCAAACTGGCTAAAGGCCGCCAGGTCGCGGTACTGCGCCAGGTCCAGCTTCAGGGTACCAGCCACGGCGCGCATGGCTCTGATCTGCGCCGCGCCGCCCACCCGCGACACCGAGAGCCCCACGTCCACCGCTGGCCTGATGCCGGCGTTGAACAGGTTGGTCTTTAAAAAGATCTGTCCATCAGTGATGGAGATGACGTTGGTCGGAATGTAGGCCGACAGGTCGTCGGCTTTGGTCTCAATAATAGGCAGGGCAGTCATGGAACCGCCACCTTCGGCATCGGACATTTTCACCGCCCGCTCCAAGAGCCGGGAGTGCAGGTAGAACACGTCTCCCGGGTAGGCCTCACGCCCCGGCGGCCGGCGCAAGAGCAGCGACATCTCGCGGTAGGCGGTGGCGTGCTTGGACAGGTCATCGTAGATAATCAGCACGTCCCGCTTTTCTCTGTGGCAGAAGTACTCGGCAATGGCGCAGCCGGCATAAGGCGCCATCCAGAGCAGCGGCGCTGGCTCGGAGGCACTAGCCGCCACCACCAGGGAATACTTCAGGGCCCCCCGGTCCCCCAGCACTTTCACCACCTGGGCCACAGAGCTGCGCTTCTGGCCAATGGCCACGTAGATGCAGATCACGTTCTGGTCGTGCTGGTTCAGGATGGTGTCCACTACCAGCGCCGTCTTGCCGGTCTGCCGGTCGCCAATAATCAGCTCGCGCTGTCCTCGGCCAATGGGGATCATGGCATCAATGGCCCTGATGCCGGTTTGCAGCGGCTGCTTCACTGGCTGGCGCTTGATCACCCCAGGCGCCACCACATCCAGGGGCATGCGCACCTGGGTCTGCATTGCACCCTTGTCGTCCAGGGGATTGCCCAAAGGGTCAATCACCCGGCCAATCATGGCTGGGCCAGCCGGGATCTCCAAGAGCCGCCCGGTGGAGCGTACCTCATCCCCTTCCTGGATGCCTTTCTCGCTGCCCAGCAGCACCGCCTCCACGCTGTCCTCAGTGAGGTTAAAGGCCAGGCCCATGAGCCCTCCAGGGAACTCCAGGATCTCGCCGGCCATGGCATCCTCCAGGCCATAGATGCGGGCCACCCCATCGCCTACTTCAAAGATGGTGCCCACTCTGGCCCGGTCCATCTGGGGCGCCAGCCGGGCCACCTGGTCCGCCACCAGAGCATCCAGCCCCCTGAGCCGCTCAGCGATGCTCGTCACTGCTCTCCCCTCCTGCCCGGTACAGCTGGGCGCGCACCGAGCCGTCAATCACTGTATCCCCTAGCTTCAGCACCATCCCGCCAATCAGGCTCGGGTCAATCAGGCGCCGCAAGCGCACCCGCCCCTTGGCCTGCTGGAGCCTGCGCTCTAGCGCGCTGTATACCTCTTCGGGTAGCTCCACCGCCGACACCACCTCGGCCTCGGTAATGCCCTGGGCCTCCAAGATGCGTTGCTTGATCAAGGCAGTGGTGTCGCTCACAGGACCTCCAGCAGCTCCCGCTCCAGTTTCACCAGCTGGCTCTTGGTGGTGCCATCAATCACCAGATCCCCCATTTTCACCTTGAGGCCACCTACCACCCTGGGGTCAATCTTGCGCTCCAGGCGCACCTGGGCCCCACTTTGACCCAGCCGCCGCTCCAGCTC
>JACQHA010000355.1 GCA_016199255.1 Deinococcus sp. | reverse complement strand
GGAGCTGGTGAAAGCGCTCCCCATGAACGGCACCTCTTCGTGCCGCCTCGGCAGGAAAGGCGCCCAGGTGAATAACCCCAGGCCGACCAGGTTGCTGACTATCGCCAGGTTGACCGCCAGGGCGATGGCCCCAATCCAGGCGATCTCACGCAGCTCCTTGACTGCCAGCGCCTTGAGCATTGGTCTCCTCCCCCGCAAAGAATGGCAGCGGCCGGCGTGGGCCGCGCGTGTACTCGATGAAAGCGTCCTCCAGGTTCAACTCCACCACCTCAATCTGCCGCGGCGACTGGCCTTCCAAGGCAGCACGTTGCTTGGGCCCGAAACCCACAAACACCAGCTCCCGCCGCGTGCCGATTTCCCAATCGCCAATCAGGCCGTCGATAAGGGGCAAGGGGGGCGGCTGCCGGCCAAACTCCACGACCACCTTGCGCACCGAACTTTTGAAATGCTCCACCGGGCAATCCACCCGCAGCTCGCCGTCGACCAGGATGCCGACGCGGTCGGCCACGCGCTCCACGTCGCCGAGAATGTGCGAGCTGAACAAGATGGTCCGGCCCCGCCGCTGGATAATCTGGATCATCGATTCCAAAAAATCGCGGCGGACGTTGGTGTCCAGCCCGATGGTCGGATCGTCAAGGATAAGCAGTTCCGGATCGGGAGCAATGGCCAAGGCCAACGACACCTGGGCTCTTTGCCCTTTCGATAACCGGCCAATGCGGGTCTTGGTGGAGAGGCCGAAATGGTCCAGCACCTTGGCCACAAAGGTCGCGTCGGCAGCCGGATAGAAGGAGAGCGTGAACGAAACCGCCTGGCCGATGGTCATCCAGTCGTAGAGCGGATGTCCCTCGGCCAAGTAGGCAATCCGGCTGCGGGTGGAGGGGGACAGGTTGGCCGCGTTCTCCCCCAAAAGCTCGGCCCGGCCAAAATCGGCATGGACCATGCCCACCAGCATTTTTATGGCCGTCGATTTGCCTGCGCCATTGCGGCCCAAGAAACCATAGACCGTTCCCTTGGGCACGCGCAGGCTCAGGTTATCGACCACCTTGCGCCCGTTGTAGCACTTGGTCAGCCGTTCGGTCACAATTGCGTCCACCATGCCCGCCCCTTTCCTTCTCCCCGGGAGCACGTAGCGCAAGCAAGTCGGCAGCGGTCCTCACTTGCTGGCGCTGCGTGCTCCCGGCTCACCTTACTTCACCCCAGCCGCATTCCACTGAAACTCCTGCACGCGCTTGGTCACTAGCCGCACCACCTCCTCGGCGGCGTAACCCAGGTGGACCGCCTCGGTCAGGAAGCGGTCGAGCACTTCCGCCAGCCGCCGGTCGCGTGCCGCCTTGGTCAGCTCCGTCCGCGGCTCGGCCACGAACACCCCCAGCCCAGGCCGGCTAACCAGGATGCTCTCCCGTTCCAGCTCCGTGTAAGCCCGGGCCACCGTATTGGGATTGACGACCAGCTCCTGGGACAGCAAGCGCACCGAGGGCAAGCGCGTCCCCGGTTGCAAATCCCCCCGGGCCACCGCCTCGCGCACCTGCAGCACCAATTGCTGATAGATCGGCAATCGGCTGGCTGTGTCGATGTAAAGGTTCATGACTGGCCTTCCTAACTGTACTAATAATACTAATACAGTTCCCTTGGCCTGTCAAGCCCTTTTTTTGGAACTTGTTAGAAGGGGTGCAGCTGTTAAACTGTGGCAGATTTTGGGAAGCTTAACCCCAAAGGGGTGAAAGAAGCTTCTCTCGCCCCTTTGGGGCTTGCCTTTCTCATGCCTCGATCTACCCACGGCTGTCGCCGTGGGCTACTCTCTACCGCCCCTTTGGGGCTGAAACTGCCACAGAAACTTAGCCGCACCCTCCGGCAAGCGTTGTGGCGCCCTTTCAGGGCTTCGCTGGGGTTAATCTCCTTGATCCCAGGGCGGCGCTGCGCTCTGCCCTGGGCTGATTTGTTTCGGCCCTTCGGGCCTTAGGCGAGCGGCGGATAATAACCTCCCTGGGAGCACGCAGCGCAAGCAAGTGTGCAGCGGTCCCCACTTGCTGGCGCTGC
>JACQHA010000339.1 GCA_016199255.1 Deinococcus sp. | reverse complement strand
TCACCTCTACTACCTGAGACGGGGGGCTCTGAGAGCGTCCCTCGCTGGGCAGGTCGGGAGTGGGGGGAATCACAGGAGTGAGGAAGGGAGTGATGGTCGTGAAGCAATCGCAAGAGGTAGGGAAGCGGGAGGAGGTCCCAATGATCCAAGGGGGACAGCGGTCGAGAGCGTTCCTCTGGGTGGGTGGGGCGATAGGGGTGCTGTTGTGCTTGAACCTCGTCTTCTGGGGGCTCGCCCAATCAACCGGTGAACTGCGGCTTTTTGCGACCTCGGCATTTGGAGATTCCGGCCAGCGGCTCGAGTTTCGCCGCAATTTCTATTGCTGGCCGAGCGGCACCGGCACCGAGGCGGAGCGAGTGCAGAGGATCACGATCGGCTACGGGAGCAGACGGGTGCTCCAGGCCGAAGCCTTTCTCTCGGGCTTCAATGTCTGGGACCGTTTCGCTTCGCTGACGACGGTAAACCAAGTGCGCGCTGATACCACCATCGTGAGCATCACGGACAATCAGGTCGTGCTGGAGCTTAGCTTGGCGTTCTCCTCCAGTCTAGAGCCGCCGCGCTTCTCGACGGAAGGTTGTATCGGGTGGACCGTCCTGGCGATCACCGTGCCGTAGTAGGAAGCCGACTGCCTACCCTTCGCGGCTAGATCTGGAGGTCGCGGTCATCGACACCGCTATGCTACGCGACAGTGCTTGACTCCCACCCTGACTGGCGTATAACTGCTGACCCGGATCCACTTAGATGGTTCACTCGGCAGCCGTGAGCTCCTGGTGGTAGGCAAACAGCGCTGGCGTGCCGCCGGTGTGCAGGAATACCACGGTCTGGTCAGGCCTGATATGCCCCTGCCTGATCTGGTCAATGAGGCCGGCCATGCCCTTACTGCTGTATACCGGGTCCAGGAACAGACCCTCAGTGCGCGCCACCAGTTTGATGGCCTCGGCGCCCTGCTCGCTCACCATGCCGTAGCCCTGGCCAATGTAGCCCTCCAGGTTCTTGATCTCCTGGGGGGTGAGGCGAGTGTCAATCCCCAGCAGCTGGGCGGTAGCATTGGCAATGCGCGCTATGTCGGTGGGCCGGTCTTCCTCCCAGCGCATGGGAGTGACGCCTACCACCTGGATCTGGGAGCCGGTGGCTTTGGCCGCCAGCGCCAGCCCCGCCGGGGTGATGTTGGCGCCGCTTAAGTACAGATAGTCAGCGGCGATCCCCCGCTGGTCCAGCTGGTCGGCCAGTTCTAAGAAGCAGTCGACATAGGCCACGGCGGCAATGGGGGTGAGCTGGCGCCACATGTCCATGACATAGGGCTTTTTGCCCTGGCGGCGCAGCGCTTCTGCCTTGGCCTCCATGGCCTCTAGGAACTGGTCAATGCTCCAGAAGTCCACGAACTCGATCGCGGCGCCCATCAGGTGGTCCAGGAGCAGGTTGCCCTGTAGGGTAGTTCCCTTCACCCCCCGGGAGAGCAGCAGCGCCACGTCCATGCCCAGTTTGCGCGCCGCCGCAGTGGTCTGGCGGCAGAAGTTGGACTGGGTAGCGGCGCAGGCCACAATAGTGTCCGCTCCCTGGGCCCGGGCATCGGCCATGAGGAACTCCAGCTGCCGGGTTTTGTTGCCGCCAAAGGCTAGCCCGGTGGCATCGTCGCGCTTGATCAGGATGCGCGGCCCCAGCGCCCGGGACAAATTCAGGGCCTCGTCCAGGGGTGTGGGAAGATGGGCGAGGGGGATGCGGGGGCGCAGGGCAACGCGCTCTCTCAGGGCTGACCGGGTGAGGACCTGGGGCCGACGGGCTGCTGGCATATTCCCCCTGGGGCGCAGTTGATCACGCCCTGGCCTCGGGGCGCAATTGCGACCCTGCCAATACCGCAGGATTATTAATACCCCCCCAGTGCCTTGTCAAGGTCAGTTGTACTGGAAAAGCAACAGGACGGGCAGAGGCCCGTCCTGCCTGGAGCGCTATTTAGCCCCGGGGAGACTCAGGGGATTGGAGCGCTTGGTTGATGCGCTCGTTAATGCGCTCAGTGAGCGTACGGCAGTCCTGAACCCCCTGGAGGTCTACCTCCACTGTAATGGTCCGCTCCGCGTCAGAAATACACAACCTCATTCCTGAACTGTCCTTTCCGGGAAGGTGGCTGGCGCCACCCAACGCCTGTGAAAATGATAACAAAAAGGGATCTCAAATGCCAGAAGCGGCTCGCACAGCTCTGGAACGCACTTCCTCCCCCTGCCTCCTGCCCGACACTGTACCAGCCGGAGCTAACAGCCCCTTGACAGCCCTGGCGCGGCTGGGCTAGGCGGCGGTTATGCGGCGTGGGCTATAAAATAGCTAGGTGTTTGCGTCGCTGATGGGAAACCGCGCCGTCTTAGAGCAGCTGGCTGCCCTGGCCGGGAGGTCCCCGGCTCCGCCGGAGGGCAGGACGCCCCAACCTGGGCAGCCTGGCCTGGACTGTGGCGGCAGGAGCTATTTGCTGGCAGGCCCTGAAGGCGTGGGGAAGCGCAGCGCCGCCTGGGAGCTGGCGGCAGCGCTCAACTGCCTTAAGAAGGGCATGCGGCCTTGTGGCCGCTGCCAGAGCTGCCTGGAGTGGCGGGGGGGCGGCCACCGGGATCTGAAGCTCATTGCCCCCAGGAGCGAGACAGCAGAGGGCAAGCGCCGCACCCAGGGAGTCATTACTGTAGAGGCGGCGCGGGAGGCGCGGGACTGGCTGAGCCTGAAGCCTAGCTATGCCTACCGGGTGCTGGTCATAGACGGCGCTGAAGGGCTCAGTGTGTCTGACGCCGGCGATGTGCTGCTCAAGGTGCTGGAGGAGCCGCCGCCCCGGGCCGTGCTCTTTTTGGTAGCGGCCGATGAGGAAGCTCTGGCAGCCACAGTGCGCTCCCGCTGCCAGATCTTCCGCTTCCACCCCCTGACTGAGGCCGAGCTCTTACAGCTCCCGGCGCTGGCAGCCCTGCCAGCGACTGAGCGCCGGTCAGTGGTGGCGCTGGCCGCTGGCAGTGCCGGCGTGGCTCAGGCGTTGGCTGTCGATTGGGACGTGGTCTCCGCCCGGAGGCGGGAGATGATGCAGGTGCTGCGCCAGCTGCGCCGGGCCCAGCCGCCGGAGCTCTTGGAGCGCCTGGAAGCGCTGGAGAAGTGGCTGGGCGACCCAATCCTGCCCAGTTTGCTGGCGGTGGCTCGCAGCTGGTACCGGGACCTGCGCCGCTTGAGGCTGGACCTGGCACCTTTTGACAGCACCTGGCAGGCTGAGCTAGCCGATGAGCTGTCAGACTGGTCGCTGGCTGACCTGGAACTGGCCCTGTGGGCGGTGGAGGACGCTCATGAGGCGTTAGGGAAGTTTGTGAGCACCCGGGCTACTGCCAATGTGCTGATCCTGCGGCTGGCTGGGGTGTTGCCAGCTGATGGGGGGCGGGAGGCCCGCCCCACGGCAGGAACGCTAGAAAGTGGGCTATGACGAGGACAGTGGGCATTAGATTTGATACAGCGGGCAAGCTGTTTAAGTTTGATATGAATGGCCTGGAGCTGGCCTGGGGCATGCAGTGCGTGGTGCAGACCGGCCGGGGGCTGGAGCTGGGCCGAGTGGTGACCAGGGAACCGATTGAAGACGCCAGTCCAGTGGCGCCGGTGCTGCGCATTGCCACCGACGAGGACCAGGACCTGGCGGAGAAGTGGCAGGATGAGGCAGCGCGGGTGGTGAAGCTAGCCAAGCAGCTCTGTGCCCAGCACCGCATCCCTATAAAAGTGGTGCAGGCCAGCTACACCCTTGATGGCCGGCGCTGCACCGTGCGCTACACCAGCGAGCACCGGGCGGACCTGCGGCTCTTGCAGCGCGAACTCTCCCAGCGCTGCTACGGCCGGATCGAGTTCGAGCAGGTGGGGGTGCGGGACGAGACCAAGTACATGGGAGCCCTGGGCCGCTGCGGCATGCAGACCTGCTGCAGCATGCACCTGGACGAGATGCCCCCCATCTCGGTGCGCATGGTGCGCGACCAGCAAATGTCCCTCAACCCAGCCAACATCACCGGGCCCTGCGGGCGCCTGTTATGCTGCCTGCGCTACGAGCACGTCCAGTATAAGGAAATGCTCAAAGACTACCCCAAACAAGGAGCGCGGGTCTGCTCCCAGAGCTGCGGCAAGGTGGGCCGGGTGACCCAGGCCAATGTGTTCCACCACACAGTGAACGTGCGCACCCCTGAGGGCACTGAGGAATGGTCGCTGGAGGATATCAGGACCGTAAAGCCGGGAGAACCAGCCCCCGACACTGTGCCGGAGCCGTTGCTCCAAGAGGAACCAGAGCCGGAGCTGCCTGAGGGGCTGGAGGATGAGCCAGGGGAGGTGAACTGAAGCGCTTCAGGTCCAGAGCGCCGCGGCGCCGATAATGCCCACCTCCTCGCCTAGCTGGGCGGGCAGGATGATCACCTCATCCACCATGTGCCGCAAATAGCCCAGGGTTTTCTGGCGCAAGGGGATAAAGAAGGCATCGCCGGCGCGGGACACGCCGCCGCCAATAATGACTGCCTCTAGATCGAAGTTCTTCTGGAGCGAGGTAAGTCCCAGGGCTACGTAATCTATGGCCTCGTCCAGCACCTTCTGGGCTTCGGCGTCGCCTTGGGCCGCCAGCTGGAAGATGGCCTTGGCGTCTACTGGGCGGCCGAGGGCCTCGCTGCCGGCGCGGCCAATGGCGGTGCCGCTGGCCACTGTCTCCCAGCAGCCGTAGCTGCCGCAGCCGCACTTCCGGCCCTGGCGCACCACGGGCATGTGCCCGGTTTCTCCCGCCCAGCCGTGGTGACCGCGCCACACCTGGCGGTTTAAGACAATGCCGCAGCCAATGCCGGTGGAGATAGTCAGGTAAAAGAAACTGGCAAAGGGCCGGGCGGCGCCGAAGCGGTACTCGGCCCAGGCAGCTAAATTGGCATCGTTGTCGGCTCTCGTGGGAAGCTCTAGGCGGCGCTCCATCTCAGGTGCCACCGGGATGTTTTTCCAGCCGCCCAGGTTCGGGGTCCAGAGCACCACCCCTTGGTAGTTCACCGGCCCTGGGGCGCCTACTCCTACCCCTACTATTTTCCCTTCCATGACCTGGCGGGCCGCGTCGGCCATCCGGTCCATGACCACTTGGGGGCCTTTGTCGCCTTCAGAGGGAATAATGGTGCGGCGCAGCACGGCGCCAGTGTCTAAATCCACCAGGCCAGCGGCAATCTTGGTGCCCCCCAGGTCAATGCCAATAGCTCTCACGCCGCCCCCTTGAAGAGCTGGCGCAGGACGGTACGCGCCTCCTCAGCCTGGGAGCTGGGCACCAGCACTTGCGCCGGGCCGGGCCAGGTATTCAAGTAGACGGGCATGGTCTGCAGGTACCACAGCGGGCGGATAATGGCGATGAACTCCGCCTGGCGCAGGATGTGGCACAGCATTTCCCCCACCACCCGGCTGCCGGCAATGTGCACCCGTTCCCAGGTCAAATCGGGGTCCAGGGCATCTTCCTCTGGGGCAGCGCGCTCATGGGCCAGTGGGCAGAGCAAAGGCAGATCAGCGGTACGAGTGCTCATCGGTTCCATCCTACACGACTGGGGGGGCTCTGGTGCTAGAGCTGGTGGCTCTCGCCGGAGGCTGGGGTATATACCGTGTGGCCGCGGCGCCGCAGCTCCTCTGCCAGGGGATGGATCTGGTCCGGCTCGCCGTGCACTAAGAAGATGGTGGTGGGCTCAGGTGCCGAGCGGGCCATGAAGTCCAGAATCTCGTTCCGGTCGGCGTGGGCGCTGAAGCCATCTAAGCGCTCGATGCTGGCCCGCACAGTGAACTGGTCGCCCAGGATCCGCACCTGCTTCACCCCCTCCACGAGCCGCCGGCCCAGGGTATTAGGTGCCTGGAAGCCTACAAAGAGCACCATGGTGCGCGGGTCTTCAATGTTATAGCGCAGGTGGTGCAAAATCCGCCCCGCCTCGCACATGCCCGAGGCGGAGATAATGACGCAAGGCCCCTGGTACTGGTTGAGAGCTTTGGACTCCTCCATGGTGCGTACGTACACCAACCGGGAAAAACCAAAGGGATCGCGGTCACTGAGCGCCAGGGCGTAGGTCTCGGGATCGAAGCACTCAGGGTGCAGGCGGAACACGTCGGTGGCGTTCACCGCCAGGGGACTGTCCACAAAAATGGGGATCGCCGGGCAGCGCCCGGCCAGGCACATTTTGTGCAGGCCATACACGATCTCCTGGGTGCGGCCCACGG
>JACQHA010000338.1 GCA_016199255.1 Deinococcus sp. | reverse complement strand
GCCTCGGACTGGTCGTGGGTGACATACACCGAGGTGATGTTCAGCTAGCGCTGCAGCTCACGGATTTCAAAGCTCATCCGCTCCCGCAGCTTCTCGTCCACCTAAGAGAGCGGCTCATCAAACAAGAGGATATTGGGGCGGGTCACCTCCGGCCTGGCTACTGCCACCCGCTGCTGCTGGCCGCCGGACAGCTGCCGGGGATGCCGGTCCCGGTACTCCCAGAGACCCACCAGCATGAGCACCTCTTCCACCCGCGCCTGGATCTCGCGGCGCGGCCGGTGCCGCATGCGCAGCCCGAACGACACATTCCCGAACACGGTCATGTGGGGGAAGAGGGCGTACGACTGGAACACCATGGCGGTGTCCCGCCGGTTGGGCGGCAGGTAGGTCACCCGCTGGTCATCGAACAAGACTTCACCGGCATCGGCCTCCAGGAAGCCAGCCACGATGCGCAAAGTCGTGGTCTTGCCGCAGCCTGAGGGACCAAGCAGGGTGACAAATTCGCCCTCGACCACATCAAGCGTCAGATCATCCACTGCTAGAGTTTTGCCGAAGCGCTTGGTCACTCCCCGGAGCCGTAACCTGGCCATTAGAGCATCTCAGGATTATTGCTGAAGACGCCTTGAATAGGCAGCTTAGCCAGTTCACGGATCTCGCTGGCTCGCTCCTCGTGCCAGGCCATGATCCCCAGGCCCAGCTCCCTGGCGCGGGCAATGAGTTCGGGGGTAATGAGCCGGTGGGGCTGGGGCGCCTGGTCTTCCCAGCACAAGTGGGCGTAGGTGGCACCCAGCTCCTTGGTAGCTTCCAAGAAGCGCCCCTGGGTTTCCTTGATGAGTAACGAAGTAGGTATCCACGGCGCAATAGCCCGGAACTGCCGTATGAGGTCGGGCTTAAATGAGCCTGCAAACACCCGGTCGTTCCAGTAGCACTGGTGCAGCACCTGGTAGGTGGGGCCAGGTGTTCCCACCCCTTTGAGCTCCAGGTAGAGCCCCGATCGGCCCCGCAGCGCCTCGCACACCTCCTGCAGGGTGGGGATGCGCTCCCCCTTGCCCGCGTCCAGGGTCTTGAGCTCCGCCAGGGTCTTCTCGTGCACCAGCCCCCGGCCATTGGTGGTGCGCTCTAGGCGCGCATCATGGATAATGACCGGGTGGCCGTCCTGGCTCAGGTGGACGTCCATCTCGCTATAGTCGGCTCCCAGCTCCACCGCCCGCAGGAACGCTCTGATGGTGTTTTCAGGCTCGTGCGCCGAGGCACCGCGGTGGGCGATTTTGAGGTAGGGCCGCAGGCCGGTTGCTGTCATCTTCATCTCCTTTAGAGTTTGCCGAAGCCGGCAGCTAGGTACTCCTGTTTTAAGAAGCTCTCTACCAGGAGCAAGAGGAGGAAAATCGGTATCAGCACCATGATACTCAGCACCGCCGCATCGGGGAAAATTGGCGCCTGAGCGCCTACCACTGCCCACAACCTGACTGGCAGCGTAGTGAGCCGCGGCGCGCCGATGATGAAGCTCAGCACGAACTCCTGGAAGCTGCCAATAAAGGTGAACACGCCGCCAGCAAACAGCCCGGGCATGAGCAAGGGGATCAGCACCTGGACCGTGAGCTGTGCCGGCGATGCCCCGAGATTGCTGGCAGCATCCAGCAGGTCTTGGGGGATGCTCTGGTAGGTAGCCGTCACCACCCGCACCATAAAGGGCAGCAACACCACCGCGTGCGCCAGCGCCAGGCCAATGACGGTGTAGGCCATGTGCCAGCGGATGAACAGCGCCCCCAACCCAGAGGCCACAGCCACACCGGGGACGGCAATAGGGGCCAGAATCAGGAACTCGGCGATCCAGTGCCAGCGCCGCGGCCGCCGGGCCAGGGCGTAGCCAGTGGGCAGCGCCAGTCCGGCACACACTAGTGTCGCCAGCGCGGCCACTGCGAAACTGAGCAGGGTGCTGTCGCCAATAGTGCCAGTAGCCAGATTCTTGCGCCAGAAATGAAGCGAGAGCCGGGGCGGCACCAGGTGCGGTGGAAACCAGCCAGTGGCGGGATCGATCAGGGACCACAGCACAGTGACCACCAGAGGGCCCAGCACAATAACAGCCGTGCTCCCTAGCAGGAGTATAGCCAGCAGCCAGCGCAGCCGGCGCACTCTTAAAAACCAGAGGAGGTTCATCGCCGCCCCAGGCCCTCGCGGCGCTTGAACCCCAGGTAGTAGAGGATCAGCACCACCGCCGAGGGCACTACCATGACGTTGGCAATCGCTGCCGCCATCTCCCAGTGCCCCCGGTCAAAAGCCTCCCGCTGCAAGAGCGCCGGCAGGGGAGTCGGATAGATCGGCCCAACGGCGGCGGGTATGGCGTAGGCGCCAAATACCCGCACGAATTCTAGCAGCGTGGCGGCCGTGATGCCGGGTAGCGCCATGGGAATCAGCACGTGCCAGAGCACCCGCCACCCAGAAGCCCCCAGGTTGCGTGCCGCCTCGACCAGATCAGAGCTGATGGATACCATCACCGAGGAAATAATGAGCACCATAAAGGGGACGTCCCCCCAGGCCTGGGCAATAATCACCCCCCAGCCGCCGCGGTCGTGCACCAGATTGGGCAAGGTCCAGCCAATGCGCTCAAAAAGCTGGGTGAGCAGTGCCCCCCGGCCAGCAATGGCAAAGAACAGGAAGATCACAACCACGCCGGGGATCATCAGGGGGACCTTGCTGAGCGCCATGTACAGCGCCTTCCCAGGGAAGCTATAGCGCACCACCACGCTCAAGGGGATGGCGATCACCAAGCTCACCAGGGTGGTCCCCACCGCCACCCACACAGTGAACACTGCGGAGTCGTGATAAAGGCGGGCGTTAAGCAGCCGCTGGTAGTGCTCCAGGGTGTACCGGGGAACCCCGGTGAATGGCGCCAGGCCGATGCTGCGCAGGACGTTCAGGACGAGGGGATAGCCAAAAAAGAGCACAATGAACCCCAGGCTCGGCAACATCAGCGCCAAGTCCACTGCCAGCGCGCGCCAGGTGCGGCGGCCGGCTCGCT
>JACQHA010000336.1 GCA_016199255.1 Deinococcus sp. | reverse complement strand
TAGGGGCACGGCCTGCCGTGCCCCAGTGAGACCGGCCATAATGAAGCCATGCGCCGGCGGTATCGTCTTACTTCCTACCTGCTCTCGCTGTTCTTATTGCTGGTCCTATGGCAACTGGCTAGTGGCGTAGTTAGCTCCCTACGCTTTGGTGGCAGCGCCCGCGCCTTTGGCTCACCGTTGCCCGGGCCGCTGGCCACCGCCCAGGCCATTATGGCCAACCGCGCTGAGCTCCTGGGCCACCTGCTCTACAGTGCCGGGCGGGTGGTGGCGGCGCTTTCGGTGTCGACGCTGGCAGGAATGCTCATTGGTGTCCCCAGCCGGGAGCGCTGGTATGATGCGCTGGTCAGCCCCCTGGTGTTCCTCACCTATCCCTTTCCCAAAGTGCTGCTCCTGCCGGTGATTTTCCTGCTGTTTGGCATCGGAGAATTTCCCAAGATCGTCCTGGTGAGCCTGATTGTCTTTTATCAGGTGGTAGTCGCCACTCGCGACGCGGCGCTTCAAGTGAGCCCCGCCTGGATCGACGTCATGCGCAGCCTGGGATACAAGCGCCCGGCCATCTACTGGCGGGTGGTTCTCCCAGCCGTATTCCCAGCGGTGCTCACCAGCTTGAAGATTGGCGTGGGTACGGCAGTGTCGGTGCTGTTTATCGCCGAGTCCGCCGCCACCCGCAGCAAGCTGGGGCTAGGACTGTTTATTAGCAACAGCCGCAACTCCTTTGACTACCCGGCCATGTACGCCGGCATTGTGGTCATGGCGCTTCTGGGCGCCATTCTCTACGGATTCATTGCCCTCTTGGAGTGGCGCTTTGCAGCGTGGGCCAGGCGCTGAGGTTAGCGGATGCGCCTCCGGCGCGCCGGAGGCGCATCCGCTAACGGCCGCTGCATATCTCTCCCGACCAGTCAGATCAGGGAGGATCTCGATGCCTTGCAAGCCAGCGTCCAGGAGAAGCTGCTGGACGGCGCCGGCCAGTGGGGGGTGGATCTCCAGGGCGAGAAAGCCGCTATTCACTAGCCGCTCTGGTGCGCCGGAGATGATGCGCCTTATGACGTCCAGGCCGTCTCCGCCTGGGGTGAGGGCCGGGAGGGGTTCGAAGAAAAGCTCTGGGGCCAGGGTCTTGATCTCCGCCTGGGGCAGGTAGGGGGGGTTGGAAAGAATGGCGTGGAAGAGGCTGGTGAGGCCAGCGTACCCGTCACCTAGATGGAATTGCACTTCCAGGCCGAGCCGCCGGGCGTTGCGCCTGGCGAAGCTTAGGGCTTGGGGGGAGAGATCCGTAGCGTGGACCGTGACGTCAGGACGCTGGGACTTGATGGCCAGGGCAATGGCCCCGCTGCCGGTGCCCAGGTCGGCTACCTGCACCGGGCCCTGGGGCAGCCGGGCCAGGACCAGCTCCACCAGGCCCTCGGTCTCAGGGCGGGGGATAAAGACCCCTGGCCCAACTTTTAGCTCCAGGCCGTAGAAAGGTGCCGAGCCTAAGAGATACTGCAGGGGGATGCGCTCCTCGACCCGGGCCAGGGTGAGGACCCGCAGCCGGTACCGTTGCCGCGCAGTGAGCCGGGTGGTACTGGCCAGGGCTAGGGCAGCATGGGGGAGGCCAGAAATGCTGCTCACCAGCAGTGCGGCCTCGGCGGCGGGAGAGGGGATGCCAGCGTTAGCCAGCAATTGACCAGCCAGTGCTAGCGCCTGGCCTACGGTTTGGAAGGACTCTGGCGCCGGGACGGTACAACTAGCCTCGGTCACCGGGGGTAAATCACCACCCGCCGGTTGGATCCGATGCCGGTGGATTCAGTATGCACCGTGGCGTCGTCCTTCAGCGCCAGGTGAATAATGCGGCGGGAGCTGGCGTCCATAGGCTCCAGCTCCACCGGGTGGCCGGTTAGCCGGGCTTTTTCTGCCATGCGCTGCGCCATCTGCTCCAGCTTGTGGTCCTGGCGGCTGCGGTAGTTGCCGGCGTCCAGGATCACCCGGGAATTCTCGCCTACCGCCCGGGAGGCGATGACGTTCAGGATCAGCTCCAGCGATTTTATGGTCTGCCCGTTCTTGCCAATAATGGCCCCCAGGTCGCGGCCCTTGATGTCTACCAGGAGAGTGTCGTCTTGCATGGTCATCTGGTAGGTGTAGCGGCCAATCCAGGGCAGGGTCTCTTCCAGGATTTCCTTGATCTTGTTGGCGAGAGGATGGTCAGGCACCGGGCCGCGCAAAGCTGGCCCAGCTGGTGTCTCTTCCTCTGGCTCCTCCGGGGAGCGGCGTGACTGGCGCATCAGGTTCGAAAGGCTCGGCTCTGGCAGGGTCAGGTCCTCGTCCTCGTCGGCAGTGATTCCCAGTTCTCCCAGAGCGCGCTCGACTTCATCTAGGGTCTTGCTCATCAAGCCCTCCTATGTGGTGGCTGGCTGTGGCAGCGGC
>JACQHA010000343.1 GCA_016199255.1 Deinococcus sp. | reverse complement strand
CCGCTATTTTGCGCAGCTGCCCCACGTCCTCCACCCAGGTGCAGTCTGGCTGCAGGATGTCGTAGCAGTCCTGTTCCCAGAGCAAATACATTTCCTCCAGCCACAAGTTCAGCTCGCCGCCGGCAATGGCCAGGTCTACTTCGCGGCACAGGCGGGATAGGCCACTATAGTCCAGGCGCCGCAAGGGCTCTTCTAGCCACAGTACTCCCAGTTGCTCTAGCTCTAGTGCTGTGGCCTTGGCCCGGCTATAGTCCCACACCGGCCCGCCCAAGGCCCCCACGTTGGCCTGGTTAGCATCGACGAGAATCGCCATGCGGTCACCCACAGCATTGCGCACTGCCTCAACACAGGCCACGTCCTGGGCGATGGTTTCGTGATGCAGCCGCAGCTTGATGGCTTTGAAGCCCTCTTCCAGGAAGCGCAGCGCCAGTTCAGGGGAAGTATCTGGCGACGCCAGTTCGCCTGTAGACGCGTAGGCCAGCAGTCTATCCTGGGCTCCACCCCAGAGCAGGTACAAGGGCATCCCAGCGGCTTTGCCGATAATGTCCCACAGCGCAATGCCCACCAGCCAGGGCCGGACGGTGAACAGCGCTGCCTCGCGCAGGGCAATGATCCAGCGTTCGCTGGCACGCGGATCCATGCCGATCAGCATGGGCTTGATCACCGTCTCAACTGCGCGCTTCACCAGGTGTCCCGCTCCAGTCGAGCTGGCGCCGATGCCAGTGAGGCCGGTATCGGTGTGCACCTCCACCACCACCGACTCCAGGTAGGGCTGGGGCTGGCCATTGAACCAGGCGGGGTGGAAGGCATGGGGGTAGGGCACACGTACTACGGTGGCGGTGAGGTCAGTGATCTTCATGGTCTATTTCCTGCTTGCTCCCTAGTGGGTGAAGAGCCCCACAGTGCAATGAGACTGGCTGCGGCTAGTTGCCTCGACCCTTTCGCACCAAGAGCACCACTCCGCCAGCCAGCACCAGGATGCCTGTGATCAGCACCCCCCGCATGGCGCTGCTCTCCAGGCCAACGGCCAGGGCAATAGCAATGGCAAAGGCGCCGGCTGCTGAGAGGAACCAGCCAGCGGCTCTCATAGCTATGCCACCCGGTTTTGCGGGTCCTGGCCAGCCAGGACCCGCAAGGCGTTGGTGTAGATCTCCTTGTCCTCGGCCAGGCGCACGTCCAGGCCAGCGTTGCCAATGTGCGGGGTGAGGACAGTGTGGGGGGCCTGCAAGATGGGGTTGTCGGGGAACGGCGGCTCGTAGGCCCAGGAGTCTGTGGCGAAGCCTCCCAGGTGGCCACTGCGCAGGGCCTGGGCCGCTGCCACCTCGTCAATAACCCCGCCGGAGCCGCAGCTCACCAGGATAGCGCCAGGCTTCATGCGAGCAATGGCAGCGGCATTCAAAAGCCCCTTGGTCTCGGGGGTCAGGGGCAAGAGGTTCGCCACCACATCGCTTCTAGTGATGATTCTTTCCTGGGTGGCGTAGGTGGCCCCTAGCTCGGCTTCAGTGACAGCCGGCATCCGCCGGCGGCGGTTGTAAAGCACGGTGCACTGGAAGTTCTTCAGGCGCTTGCTCAGCTCGGCGGCGATCTCCCCAAAGCCCAGGATACCGATGGTGGCGTGATAGATCCCCCCGATGCCAGTCAGGCTGGACCAGTTATAGACGAAGTACTCGTAGGTCACCTCACCGGGGGTGTGCCCCCACAGTTCACCGCTGGTGGCCCGGCGGTGCGCCTCCACCAGGCGCTTCTTGAGCGCCAGGATCTGGAGAAGTAGGTGCTCTGCCACCATGATGCAGGTGGCCAGCGGCCAGAACGCCACCGGGATCTTGGCACGCCGGGCAGCCGGGAGGTCAATGTCGTAGTACAGTGCGCCCACGCGCTGGATCAGCTTCAGGCGCTTCCCGGCAGCGATGATCTCTTGGTCAATCACCCCGGAGCGCTCGCTGAAGAAGAAGTCTGCATCGCCAATGAGCGAGAGCACTTCTTCTTTGGAGCCCTCTTTGGGAATGATGATCTCAAACTCCTGGGGCGCCCCCTCCCGGCGCTCCTGGCGGTGGCCCTCGGAGCGGGGAATAGTGAACAGGATGCGCTGTTTCCTGGGCGTGGCCATCAGCTCACTGATCCCCTTTCTAGTGCCTGGACGCCCGCTCCAGCACCTGAGGTGGCGCATACTGGGATAGTCCCAGGCGCTCCAGGGTCTGGAGCGGGGGGAGGCCGTCATTGGTCCAGCCCCGCAGGGCATAGTAGCGGTCCAGCATAGGCTCCAGGCGCAAGATAGCACCATGCTTGATGACCTCGCTAGAGAGATGAGTAGAGCCGTCCGGGGCGGTGACGGTGGCGTAGAGGTCTATGGGCTCTTCGGTAAAGCGCCGGGGCAAATAGTCATCTTGGCGGTTGAACCCCAGCCGGACGTTGTAGAGCCGTTCTAAATTGACAATGCGCTCGCCAATCTCTAGTAGCTCCTGTTCCCCCAGGGAGATGCCCAGCGCCCTGAGACTTTCCAATAGGTCCGAAGGAAAGAGGCTGTATTCCTCGATGGTGATGAACTTGCAGATCCCCAGGGCGTCAGTGACCGCTGAGTAGTGCTCGCCGTACACCACCATGTCCGGCTTGTAGGTCTCGTCATCGCT
>JACQHA010000342.1 GCA_016199255.1 Deinococcus sp. | reverse complement strand
GACTGGTTGATTTTAAGGGCCTCCTGCACGTTATACGTCTCTGGATCAGAGCCTACTACCTGGGTTTGCCGGACCAGCACATGGTCACAGCTGGCGAAGTGGAGCACATCGCCGCCATCAGCCTCGATGGTCAGGCCAATCAGGTACAGGTAACGGCAGTCGAAGAAGTTCATGCTGGGCATGAGCGCCGTGCCGGCACCGTCTGCAGCCTGGATGATGATGGGGTAGGCGTAGGTGCCATAGCGTGCCTCCCAGAAGCTAGGCGCTGCCTCTGGGGAGTAGGTGCCAGCTGCTAGCATGATGCGATAGCCAGTGCCGGCCAGGGTGATGCCTATGGGAATACGTCCCCAGGCCTCGCGTACGGTGCGTAGCGCCTGGGCCCGGGTAGCGCCGCTGGCGTTGTCGTTGCCGTTGACCGGATCGACCCAAAGGTCACTCAGGATTGGTGCGCCCATATCGTAGTAGCGTGGATCGCCAGGAGGATACGTGGCCGAAGCACAGCCGAGCCAGGCGATGGTGAGCAGGAGGGCGCTGATGATGCTGGCTGGTTTCATACCCACCCCCGGAGGTGTCATCAGGTATCATGCATGGTACTACACCAAGGGCGGCCGGAGGCGCTTGGCGTGAGCAGGTAGGTATGTCCTGGAGGTGGCTCAGGGTCTGGGGCATTAATGTGCTCTGCCTGCTGGCCAGTTGTGGGCCGGTGGGGCAAGTCCTCGTGGATTGTGCTGGCCGTGACCAGGCCAGCACCCAGCAGGTCGTCAGAGTGGCCGGAGCAGACGGCCAAGATATGATTCGCCTGGCCAAGGACGAGGGCCACGATCTCCCTGGCTGCTATCGCTGCGGCCTGGACACGGCGGATTTTGACCGTGATGGCCGCAGAGATGTGGTGATGGGAGGCGCGTTTGACCGCGCCTTTGTCCCAGGAATGGGGAACTATACCTACCAGAACGCAGTCCGCTTATATCGCAATGTCTCCTGTCCGGGCGGGGAGATTCGATTCGAGTTCCAGCAGGAGCTCCCAGGCGTTTCCGGGGGCGGTGGGGCGCTGGTGAAGGTGGGTGACTACAATGGCGATAATGTCCCTGATTTCGCTGTGCAATTCCGGGAAGGGGAGACGCCGTTCAGTGATACCTCCAGCTTCATGAACAACGGCAATTGGAGCTTCACCCGGCGCGCGGTCGCCGTGGGGTTCGATACCAACAGCACCTCCTTGGGAATGGCGGCAGCAGATATTGATCAGAACGGGCTGGACGACCTGGTGTTCATCTCCGATGGATATGGAGCTGGCCCGGGGCTCTGGTACCGCTGGCATAGCCAAAGTTCTGGATGGCAGGCGCAGCAGGGTGACTTCCCTCATCGCATGTCCTATGGCGGGACGATCACCGCGGGGGACCTGGATGGTGATGGCTATCCAGAGATCGCTGTGGGCGGAAACTCTTCTCTACCTTTCGGAGCGTATGACTGCACCTCGACGGTGCTCTATGGCCAGATCCACCGCAACAAGGGTGCAGGGGCTGATCCTAAGGGCATCGAGCCGCAGGCGCTGGTATCACTAGGCCGCTTCGCGCTCAAGGCCGATCCAGAGCACCCGCCGGTTTGCTCGGGGATGGATAACGCCGGGATGCTCATCACCGATGTCGATCTGGACGGTAATAACGATCTGATCATTGCCGGGTCAGCAGACGCCTTCAATGGTCCGGTTGGGCTAAACGGCAGCCAATATGACTTTGTGGTGCTCAACAACACTGATGGCTCAGGCCAGCACTTCGTCGCCTTCGAGTACGCCGGGGAGCAGTTTCCCGGTGGCACTACCAACGGGGGAGCGGGCAGTGTGGATTTTCCCAACATCGCTGTGGGCGACCTCACGGGGGACGGGTATCCCGAGGTGTTCATCCAGGGGCACCATCGGGACTATGGCGGCAATGTGGGCTCATATGTCTTCGATTCCCGGCTATTCCTGAACCGTGGTGGAGCCAGTTTCACTGAGATCGATATAGACCTGCCCGACGTAGGTGAAGGCGGCCAGGCCATGGCCGATTTCAATAACGACGGCCAGATCGATCTGCTCTTTACTGGCGCCAGTATCCCGTTCCATTCCAACGGGAATAACCCCACTGATTTCAATAATATTGCGACCCTCTTCACTCACATCTACCGCAACACCCGGGCCAGGTGAGCAATAGAGAGAGCCAGGCACCTGCTGGGGTGCCTGGCTCCGGTATTGAATGTGCTGCTCCAGTAGCCCCTATGGGAGTCAGTGCGCTGCTCATCACTGGGGCTACCAGCAGGTGCGCACCTGCCGAAAGGAGCGAATGGTTTTGTCCTTGGTGATTAGCTCCGCACCGTGGTGCAGAGCAGTGGCCACAATGAGCCGGTCGGCTGGGTCGCCGGGGAAGCCCTGCCTTCCCAGTTGCCCCGCGGTAATCGCGATGTCTGCTGAAAGGTGTAAGAGTGCAACGCCAGGGCGAGCCAGGGCCTGCTGCACCCACACCCGGAGGTCACGATCAAGTGTCAACTTACCCTGTGCGACTTTGGTTGAGATCTCCCAGCAGCTTATGGGGCAGATGCCAATAGCCCTGGAGTAGTTGATGGCAGCCAGGGCTCTACTGGAAAGCTTCTCTGGTTCGCTCGCCCACCAGATCCAGGCGTGGGTGTCGAGGACGATCACCGGTCAGCCTCCCAGATCTCGTCTACTGGTGAGAGCAAATCGTCCTCTTTCTTGTAGCGGACACTTCCCAGCAGATTGGGAGGCCCTGGCTCACCAAGAGGTACCAGTTTGGCCAGGGGCTTGCCCCGTTTCGTGACAATGAGCGGTAGCCCGGTCTGGGCTACCTCGTCGAGCAAAGCCAGGCAGCTGGCCTTAAACTCACTGGCGGAGATCCGGCGAGCGGTGTCAGCCACGGTATCCTGACGCTTCTGGAAACTTACCTTCATGGTTCTGATTTTACCATGGTCATCTGTTCATGGTCAAAAGCTGGGCTGCTCAATGTTCTAGAAGGCGTTGTGCTCTGGCTATTTCTGGCGCCGCCGGCGGGCAGGGTTATTCCCCGGGCGCTGGGCAATATGCCATAGTCCCCGCAAGGTGAGGTCTAGGTCTACCTGGTTGATCTGGGAGCACAAAGTGCTAAAGAGCTGGGCGTAGCCCCCAGTGGCGATGGTGAGCATGGTCCCGCCTAGCTCCCGGCGGTAGCGCTGTAGCAGGCCATCTACGAGTCCGCCATAGCCAAACATCACCCCGGACTGCATGGCATGCACCGTGTTCCGGCCCAGTACCGATGGCGGCGGCACCAGGTCGATTCTAGGTAGCTTCCAGGCGGCAGTGTAGAGCGCCTCGGCGGCACTGGCTGGGCCGGGGGCAATGGCGCCACCTAAATAGGCCCCGGCGCGGCTGACTACGTCAAAGGTAGTGGCGGTGCCAATGTCTACCACCACCGCATGGTCATGCTTCAGGCCTTCGGCCACAATGGCGGCAGCGTTGGCGATCCGGTCCGCCCCGACTTCTTTGGGGTTATCAATCTCGATGCGCACCCCAGTATCGGTCTGGGCGTCCAGCAAGGTATAGGTCATGCCACAGCGCTCTAGCGCTGCCAACAGGTCACGGGTGGTAGGCGGGACCACCGAAGAGACCATAGCCCGCTGGGGTAGCGGCAGCTCTTCCTGATCGAGCAGGCTGCGCAAGAGCGCCAGGTACTCCCCCTCCATGCGGTTGCGCTGGGTGGAGAGCCGCCACTGGGTGACGAGCTTTGCCCCTTGGAACACCCCGAACACCGTGGAGGTGTTGCCCAGATTCACCGCCAGCAGTAAGTCTTGGTTGCCTGCCATGTTGCTCCTTCACACCCGCCCGTAGCGCGCCCCGGGCAGTTCCCGCACCAGCCCCTTGAGCGCCAGTCGGGCTAGCGCCTGGGATACCTCTGCTGCTTCCAGGCCACACTGCGCCACAAGCTCGTCCACTGAAGGGGTTTGCCGGCCAATAGCCTGGTAGACCGCCTGCTCTCCAGGCGGCAGGGCTGGCGGGGGAGCCTGTGCTGCTGGCACATCGTCCCACCCCAGCTCCCGGAGTACATCTTCGGCGCTCTCCACCAGCGCGGCGCCATCTCTCAGCAGCTTGTGTGGGCCGGCAGAGCGCGGCCCCACCGGGCCGGGGACAGCCATGACACTGCGCCCTTCGCTCATGGCCAGATCGGCAGTAATCAGCGCCCCGCTGTCGGTGCCGCCCTCTACCAGCACCACGCCGGCGGACAGGCCGGCCACAATCCGGTTGCGGGCCGGAAAGTGCCCGGCCAGTGGCTGGGTGGACAGGGGATACTCGCTTAACAGGGCGCCGCGCTGGGCGATGGTCTCCGCCAGCTGCCAGTGTTCTATGGGGTAAGCCACGTTGACGCCGCAGCCCAGGACAGCAATAGTAGTCCCAGTTTCCAGAGCCCCTATGTGGGCCTGGGCATCGATCCCCCGGGCCATGCCGCTCACCACCGTCACCCCGTGCTGCGCTAAGTGCCGGGCCAGCTCCCGGGCCATATGCTGGCCGTAGGGGGTGGGGCTGCGGGTGCCCACAATGGCCACGGCGCGCTCCAGATTGAGCTTGCCCCGCAGGTAGAGCACCGGGGGTGGGTCGTAGATGGTGCGTAGCGCCGCAGGGTAACTGGGAGCATCGATGGTCAGTACTTCCACGCCGCGGCGCCGGGTCCGCTCCAAGAGCTGGCAGGCCTGCTCCCAGATGCGCTCATCTCCCACGCGCTGCGCCAGCTCCGGGCCGATGCCTTCCACTTCCTGGAGCGCGGCAGACCCTGCCTGCCAGGCGCATCTAGCGTTGCCGAAGCACTCTAAGAGCAGCTTGATGCGCCGGGGGCCCAGGCCAGGGGTAAGCGCCAGGGCCAGAATGGCCACCGGGTCAGAAGCCATAGAACTGGTACCAGCCCTCTTTCAGCACCAGGTTATCTGGGCTGATCCTGGCCTCAATGTCCAGGGCAAAGGACACCACGAAGAGCCTGTTGTGCCGGTGGCGATAGGGGATAGCGCCCTCTAGCTCCAGGAGCAAGCGCTCCACGCCGCCCACGTGCAAGATGGCCACCTGCTCGGCGTCATAGTGGGCGCACACGTAGTGGGCCTTGACTGCTGAGGTGTTCCCGCACTCCCCCCACAGCCGGAAGTGATGCGGTGATCTGGGCCGCTGGGGGCGGCTCAACAGGTCGGGGGTGTAGCGCAAGCCCAGCTCCGGCTCGATCTCCAAATTGGGATAGTGGGGGAGGAAGAGGGCGAACCCCAGGGCCTTGAGCAGCACATGGCTATAGCTCTCACCCCGCCGCTGGAAAAGCACCAGCTCCCGGCCGGCAACCGAAAAGCGATGATGCCGCTCGCTCACTGATAGCCTAGCTCCTGCAACACCTGGGGGTCGTCCCGCCAGCCTTCCCGCACCACTACCTCGAGCTGCACATACACCTTCTGCCCCTGGAACAGTTCCAGCTGCTCTCTGGCCCGCGCTCCAATAGCCCGGATCATGGCGCCCCCTTTTCCTATGACGATGCCCTGGTGGTTTTTCTTCTCCACCACTAAAGTAGCGGCGATGAACAACATGCCGTTGGGGCGCTCCTGCCAGTCGGTGACCAGCACCGCTACTGAGTAAGGCAGCTCCTGGCGCAGCTCCAGCATGGCCGCCTCGCGGATCAGCTCTGCCGCCCACTGTTCCCTAGTCTGGTCGCTCTTCATATCCGGGGGATAGAGAAAGGGCCCTGGGGGCAGGGCCGCTAGTACCTGGGCCCGCAGGCCAGCTAGGTGCCGGTCGTTCTGGGCCGAGAGGCTGAGCCACTGGGCAGCACCGGGGAGGAGCGCCTGATAGGCGGCTAGTGCCTCCTCGGGGTACTGGGCCGCATCTAGCTTGTTGCCCACTAGCCACACCGCCGCGCTCACCTTGGTCAGCGCCTCGGCAGCTAGGCGGTCCTGGACGGTGGGGGGGTGGCGCAGGTCAGTCAGCCACAGCACCAGGTCCACCTCCGCCAGGGCGTCACGGATCTCCCGGCTCATGAACCGCCCCAGGCTGTTTTGGGGCAGCGCCAGGCCAGGCGTGTCCACAAACACCACCTGCCGGGAGCCATCAGTAAGGATGCCCCGTACCCCGCGCCGGCTGGTGCCGGGCAGGGGGGTGACCGGCGCTACCTTCACTCCCAGCAGGCCATTGAGTAACGTGGACTTGCCCACGTTGGGTCTGCCGACAATCGCTACTAGACCGCAATAGGTCTCCTCCACAGCGGCCAGTATAGGCCCTGGAGGGGAAGCGCGCCAGCGCGTCGCAGGCGTGCTGTACTGTTTTTCACAAGGCGAGGTTTTTCCCGTCTCCGGCGCGGTTGACACTGTCTTGGGGGCAGGTATAGAATGCCCCGTTGGAGGGCGGGTGGCAGGAGACTTCTCTCTTACGGATTACGCCTACATCGGGATTTTTACCGTTATGGGAGTGGTGATTGTGGCCGCCACCTTGTTCCTGGCCAAGCTGCTGCGGCCGGACCACCCCTACCGCCAGAAACTCACGGTGTACGAGTGCGGCGAGGTTTCCATTGGCAGCACCCAGGTGCAGTTCAGCGTCAACTACTACATGTTTGCGCTGCTTTTTGTGGTGTTCGACGTAGAGACCGTGTTCCTCTACCCTTGGGCGGTGGCGTTCAGCCGCCTGGGCTGGTTGGGGGTGCTGGAGGCGGCGATCTTCATTGTGATCCTCTTGGCAGGGTTGCTCTATGCCTGGCGGCGCGGGGTGTTGCGCTGGGTGTACTAGGCGCCAGTGGGGGTACGGCGTGATTGACCAGCTCAAAGCGCAGTTTCCTTCGGCGGAAGTCACTGAGGGCAAGTGGGGCCTTGAGGTGAGGGTGCCAGCAGCGGACCTTCTAGCCCTGGCCAGGTGGGTGAAGACCCAGGGTTTTACCTTCCCTAACTGTGTCTCGGCGGTAGACCGCCTGGACGAAGGGTTCGAGGTCTATACCCATCTCTCAGCGCCGGAGACTGGGGCGAAGCTTACCCTGGTGGTGAAGGCACCCAATCATGATCCCACTGTGCCATCGCTGATGCCGGTGTGGGCCG
>JACQHA010000332.1 GCA_016199255.1 Deinococcus sp. | reverse complement strand
TCCAGCCGCGCCTCGCGGATAATCAGGTCCATGTTCCCCTCCTTCTCTGGAGGGGTACGCGCCGGCCCAGGAGAAGCGGCTAGAACACGTCTGCTGTTACCTCGACTACGGGCTGGAGCCGGTCGGTGGTGTCAGTAATGCGCAACAACACCGGCCCGGCCACTACCGAGCTGGTAATCACCTCGGCCACATACACTCCGTCGTTGGCGTAAGCATCCTGCACCAGGCCCACTCCCAGGCCGTCATCTACTGCTAGACCGCCGTTGCTCACCAGCGCTGAGCCGCGCACCACATCCACCCGGATAGTGTGGCCGCTCAGGGAGTTGCCGAATTGGTCAGTGGCGAAGATGTCTAGGGCGATGCTCTGGCTCAGCCTGGCCAGGCCTGGGAAGGCGAACACGGTCAGGGTAGTGGGGGCGCCTACCGACACATCAGCCAGCACCGCTGGCAGCCCGGCGGCATCGGTATCGGTGACCTCCAGGGAGGTGACAATGCTGCCGGCACCAGCCTGGTACACGCCAGTGGCGATCAGGTCGCCAGCGATCAGGTCGCCGTTCTCTCCAGAGTTATTGGGCTGGAACAGGATGCGCCCCGTGCCGCCAGTAATATTCACCTGGTAGCGGAGGTCGTCGGGCACAATGTCGTTCAGGTTGAACACGTCAATGGTAGCAAGAGAGCTGGCGTCCCCAGGCAGGAGCGGTGGGAACACAACAGCAATGGGTTCCAGCACCGGGTCAATGGTGATGATCTGGTCAGCGATCACGGTGGGCCCGTTGAGGCTTTGGGCTCTGGCCCGTACGGTGGTGTCTTGGGTGGTGGCGACGCTGGCCGCCAGGTAGCCGGCCACATAGACGCCGCTGCCGCCACCAGTAGCTAGATTGGGCAGTTCCACCATCTCCCGGGAGGTGGCGCCCACGCCCTGGAGCACGGTCACATCGGGTACCAGCCCGTCTACCGGGTTGCCGTCAGAGTTAGACACCAACGCCGTCAATAGGCTGGGGGGGCTGGATGAGCCAGCGTCGTAGAGGTCGTCGGTGAACGCCACCAAGAACAGGTCGCTAGCGATACCGCCAGTGGACCCAATGGTGGACACAGTCTGCACCTGCACTGAGGCCTGGGGGTTCCCGGTGGCCGCCAGATTGGTCATAAGAACGGTGGCCATGTCTTCGGCCCGGCTGGCCACGTAGGTGGTGTAGTACACGCCGGTGCCCTCGCCAGTGGGTGAGGCAATCTCGCTCATATTAGTGACGCTCCCCGGTCCAGTAGCCACCTCGGCGATCAGGTCCCGCGGCCCCAGGCCTCGCACCAGGTCACCGTCAGAGTCGCGGACGGCAACTACGATGGTGGCGGTGTTCTCCAGCCGGATGGGGCGTTCGAAACTGCTGCTGGTGGCGCCACCCAGGCGCTGCACTACATTAGGGAACGCCAGCGCCTCCAGGCGGTTGACCTCGCGCAGCTCGATCTGCACAGTTTCGCTCAGTAGCACATCAGCGTCCACCACGCTTACCTGGATGGTGGTCACACCAGCGGTGCCGCCGGCGCGGTACACTGCGGCGTAGCGGCCCCCAGACTGGGCAATGCCCAGTTCGCTGGCAGGAATGATCTCGCCAGTCCCGGCAATGACGTTGAACGTCACCCGGGCACCGTCTACTGGCCGGCCATCCCCGTCCTCCAAGTAGGCAATGATGGTTGCCTCCTCGCCGCCCAGGGCGGGAAGCGAGTCATCGTCTACAAAGACGCTTAGTGCCGCCGGGCTGCGCAGGTCAATGACCAGCTGGGCAGCAGGAAGGGCGGTTTGGGCGGTACTGACCCAGGCAGCCTCGATGATCACTGGTTCGCCGGTGGTGCCGGCCTGGTAGCGGGCCACATAGCGGCCGTCGCCCAGGGAAGTAGCCTGCACCGCCTGGGCGGTCAGTGGCGCAGAGCGGCTCAGCCGGTTAGCTCGACTATTGAGCACCGCCAGCCGGTCCACGCCCACGTCGGTGCCCAGCTCAGTCTCCTCCAGAGTGCCAGTGCCCTGCACAATAGTGAAGCGCACGATCTCGTTGGGCAGGGGATTCCCGTCGAAGTCGGCCAGGTACGCCACCAGAGTGGCGGTGCTGCGCCCGTCGGCAGGCAACGAGAGGCTGGAAGCCCCTACTTCAAACGAGGTGACGGCAATGGACTGGCTGTTGCCAAAGGTGTTGCGCCGGCTCAGGGTGCTGCTCCTGGTACGGCTTGATGTACTGGTCCGCCTGGTGGTTGTGGGGGATGTACTGGTGCTCCTGGTGGTAGTTGAGGAGGCGGGCTGCCTCAGGGAACTGGTACCCTGCCTTACCAAGTTGCTGCGCAAGTTGGTAAGGTTGCTGCGCGAGCTGGTGAGGCTGCTGGAGCTAGTAGAGGTGCGGCGCAGGGTGGCTGTAGTGGTTCGGCTGGAGCTGGTGGAACGGGTGGTGGGCCGCAGAGTAGTGGTACGCCGCGTGGTGGTCGATGTGGTGGCGCGGGTAGTGGGCGTGCTAGAGCGGCCCAGGGTAGTGGACCTGCTGGTAGACGATGTCAGGCTGCTGCCTGCAGACACCATGGTGCCGAAGCCTATATGGCCGCTGAAGTCGCTGCGGGTAGTAGTCTGAGGCGAGGTCGAGGAGGTGCGCCGGCTGCTGGTGGTGGCCAGTGAGGTAGAGCTGGTCCGGGTGCTGCTGCGCGCTGTGGACGTGCTGACAGAGCTGCGGCTGCTGGTGGTGGTTGGTGCCTGCCTGGTCCTGATGCGCTGGATGGTAGTCTGGGCTCCGCCCTCAGGGAGCAGGAGCAGCATTGCCGCCAGCGCCATCATAGCGTTGCGAATGAACTTATTCATATTGGCCTCCAGTAGACACGCCTCTGCCTGGTGAGACGGCGCGTCGGCCTTAATAAAAAGACCGGAGAAGTCAGCCAGAAGTTCCCGGTAGTGGATCCGGGTCGATTGGGACAGTGTTTGTTCTTCCGCCTTGCTGGGTAGTACTGGGCTGGCCTACTACAGCATTGGACGGCAAGGCTTTGTGGTACCATCCTCTGCATGGGCATTACTTTCACCTTCGTCATGGTGAAGCCCGATGGCGTCCGGCGCAGCCTGGTAGGGGAGGTTATTAGCCGGCTGGAGCGCAAGGGCCTGCGTATTGTCGGGCTCAAGCAGCTGGTGATCTCCCCGGAGCTGGCGGAGCGGCACTACGGGGAGCACAAGGGCAAGCCCTTTTATTCCGGCCTGGTGAAGTTCATCACCTCTGGGCCAGTGGTGGCCATGGTGCTGGAGGGGCCAGATGCCATCAATCAGGTGCGCACCCTGATGGGCGCCACTGATCCCGCCAAGGCGCCGCCTGGCTCCATGAGGGGAGACCTGGCCACCGCCATTGAGGAGAATATTGTGCACGGCTCTGACTCGGAAGCCTCGGCACAGCGGGAAATAGGGCTCTTCTTCCGGCCCGAGGAGCTATTGAGATAATATGGTCAAGACCATGACTCCCTCCCGATTGAAACTAGCGGCGCGCCTGCAGGGTATGGGCGCCTCTAAAACCTTAGAGATCACCGCCCGGGCCAAAGCCCTGGTGGCCAAGGGCTATGATGTGGCCATCTTCGCCGCCGGTGAGCCAGACTTTGATACCCCGGAGCACATCTGCCAGGCGGCTATTGCCGCTATCAAAGCTGGCCACACCCGCTATACGGCAGTGGCCGGCATCCCCGAGCTGCGCGAGGCTATTGCCCGGAAATTCAAGCTGGAGAACGGCATTGACTGTGATCCCGGCCGGGTGATTGTTACCACCGGCGGCAAGCAGGCTATCTACAACCTGCTCATGGCCATTGTGGACCCGGGCGACGAGGTGATCATCCCCGCCCCCTACTGGAACAGCTACCCCGCCGAGGTGAAGCTGGCGGGAGGGATCCCGGTGTTTGTCTCCACCTGGCCCGAGGGCGGCTACCAGATTAACCCCCAGGCCATTGAGAAAGCCATGACCCCACGCACCAAGGCGGTGATCCTCTGTAGCCCCTGCAACCCCACCGGCGCCGTGTACGAGCCTAAGGATATTGATGCGGTGGCCCAGGCCTGTTCAGATCGTGGCATCTATTTAGTGTCTGACGAGATCTACGAGTACATTGTCTATGATGCCCAGGTAAGTAGCCCGGCGCGGCGCTTCCCCGACGTCAGCGTCACCCTTAATGCTGTGTCCAAGACCTATGCCATGACTGGCTGGCGGATTGGCTACGCCACTGGCCCCCAGGAAGTGATTGACGCCATGGCCGCCATCCAGAGCCAGAGCACCTCCAATGCTACCTCCATTGCCCAGTATGCCGCGCTGGCGGCGCTGACTGGCCCGCCTATGGAGCAGGCGCGCCAGATCTTCCGGGAACGGCGCGACCTGATGGTGGGCGGCCTCAATGACCTGGGGCTCAAGACCCCGCTGCCCCAGGGCGCTTTCTATGCCCTGGCGGACACCCGCTCCATTGACCCGAGCGACGTGAACGCCGCCCAGTTCCTGCTCTCTGAGGCCAAGGTGGCGGCGATCCCTGGCTCCGCCTTTGGCGCTCCCGGGTACATGCGTTTTTCCTATGCGACCGATACCACCACCATTGCCCGCGGCCTGGAGCGCATGCGCGAGGCGCTGCGCAAGCGGGGGTGATGTCTACCTATGGGGAGGGTATTCTTCCCCTGGTGGCCTCATAAAGTAAAATCCCCGCCGCCACGCTAGCGTTCAGCGACGCCATCTTGCCCTGCATCGGGATCTGCACCAGCCGGTCGCACTTCTCCCGCACCAGCCGCCTGAGGCCCTGGTCCTCGCTGCCAATCACCAGCGCCAGGTCCAGGTCCCAGTCCAATTTCCCTGGGTCCTCACCGCCGCTGGCCACGCCACCAAACACCCAGATATTCGCCTGCTTCAATTGCTCAATGGCCCGGGGCAGGTTTTTCACCGCCGCCACCGGCAGGTGTTCCGCCGCCCCGGCAGAGGCGCGCACGGCTCCCTCAGCCAGGGGAGCGCTGCGGTGCTCCTCGATCACTACGCCCTGGGCCCCGAACACTGCCGCCGAGCGAATGATCGCCCCCAGGTTCTGGGGATCGGTAATGCCATCGAGGAGCACCAGTAGCCGGCGCTGGGCGGGGCGGGCTAAAAGCCTTTCCAGGGTCACGGTTTCCAAGGGCGTCACCTCGGCCACCACGCCCTGGTGCCGGGTGGTGCGAGTGAGCCGGTCCAGCTCAATGCGCGGCGCCTCGGTCACCAAAACGCCCTTGGCTCGGGCTGCTTGGCGCAGATCAGCGACAATCTCGCCCCGCAGCCCTTCCCCCAAGAGAATGCGCCGCACCCGGCTGCCGGCGCGCAGCGCCTCCAGCACTGCCCGCCGACCGGTGAGAAACTCCATAGGCTACTGGCCGGAATCCAGGGGCACGGAGAGGAAGATGCCGTCCCCCAGGCTCCAGCGCACCGACAAGCTGCCCTCTGGGTCAGGGGTCACCGGGATGGACAGCACCGCGCCGCTCCCCAGATCATAGTGCCCCTCGAATCCTCCCTGGCCATTAGGGAGGATAGTGGGCCGGCTCTGTCTGATGAGCTGCAGTAGCGCCGCTAGCGATAGCTGGTTGGTGTCAGCCTGTGCCAGCAGCCAGGCGCTGGACTGGGGGCGGTTAGCCGCGGGCTGGATGAAGTCCAGTTC
The DNA here is from genome assembly GCA_016199255.1 of Deinococcus sp. GTDB lineage: Bacteria > Deinococcota > Deinococci > JACQHA01 > JACQHA01 > JACQHA01. The sequence goes on along the minus strand of JACQHA010000332.1, from coordinate 4,870 downwards.
CGGGGCGCTCCAGCGCAGGTTGCGCGCTAGCGTCAGCTCGCCCTGGGCCGCTTGCAGCTGGCTGCGCACCAGCGCCAGCTCCCGCCCCACCACTCCCAGCCGCCACCCTAGCAGGCCGGTGGAGACCAGTAGCACTAAAGACAGCGCCAGGGGAGCCAGCACGGGCAGCTGCCACCAGCGGCGCACCGGCGCGGGAGCTGCCTGCAGCTCCCGCCAGAGCTGCTGGCGAAACTCGGGGTCGAAGCTCGTCTCCTGGGGCGCTAGCGCCTGCAGTAGCGATCTAGCCAGCTCCAGATCCCGGTCTAGTGTCTCCGGTTCAATTCTGGGCACGTTGTTCCTCTCCATAAAAATTGTGGCAGGGGACTGTCGCCTTCAGGCGACAGAGGAATGCCGCGCCTCCTTTCTTTGCAAATCAGCCCCGCATATGGTATAGTGGAAGGCATGCAGCGCACCGTCCGAGTTCTTCTGCGTCCCAACTCTGAGCAGGCTTCCGCCTTGACAGCAACGGCTCAACAGTTCACCGCCGCCTTCAACACCGTCTGTGCTTACGGGTGGGAGCGCCGCGAGAAGAACGGCGTCACGCTGCATCACCAGACCTATCGCATGCTCAAGGCAAAGTTCCCCGCCTTGGTGAGCGATCTCCACATCCAGGCCAGGGTGAAAGCAACCGAGGCCGTCAAGAGCGCCTTCCTCCGGCAACGCCAGAAGCGCCCCGTGAGTTGCCCGCGCTCGCAGGCCTGTGCTCCTCGCTACAACGTCCACACCTTCCGATTGGACTGGGAAGCCCGCACTGTCCGACTGTCCACTACGGTAGGGCGTTTGCTGCTGGACTTCCGGCTGCCTGCCTATGCCTCCCGCTACACTGGCGGCAAGCCCTGCACTGCCGACTTGGTAGAACGACGTGGGCGCTGGTGGTTGCATGTGGTAGTGGAGATTGAAGCTCCTGTTGTTTCTCCCACGGACAAGGTGGTGGGCGTGGACTTGGGTCTCGCCCAGCCCGCTGTCACCTCCCACGGCCGCTTCTTGGGCAAACGCGGCTGGCGGGGGATCGAGGCCCGCACTTTCCGGCTCCGGCGTGCGCTCCAGAAAAAGGGGAGCAAGAGTGCCAAACATCATCTCTGCAAGCTCCGTGACAAGCAGCGGCGCTTCCGGCGTGACTGCGACCACGTACTGAGCAAGCAGATTGTCCAAAGTATCCCAGAAGGCGGGACGGCCGTCCTCGAAAATCTCAAGGACATCCGCCGCCGCTTGGAGACCAGGCATGGGGCACAGTCCCGCCGCCTGCACTCGTGGAGCTTCGCCCAACTGCGTTCCTTCATTACGTACAAGGCCGAGGAACGGGGTGTTACGGTGGCCGGGGTAGACCCCCGGCATACCTCGCAACAATGCTCGCGCTGTGGTCACACGGCGCGGAACAACCGCCGTTCTCGCGCGTTCTTCGTGTGCCGTGCCTGTGGGTTCAGCCTGCATGCCGACCTCAATGGCGCTCGCAATATCGCGGCCAAGTACCGTGCCAACCTCGGCAATGCCGGGGCTGGCGGGCCGTCCGTCAACCGGCCTATCGTGGGAGCAGATGAGTTCGCTCATCATACTACCTACAAGCCGCCTGCTTTAGCTGGCGGTCGTTGACATAATTCCTCCAGCAGCCGCTGGAACTCCGGGTACTGGCGCAGCCGCTCGCAGGCCCGGGTGTAGCGCACCCGGGCGGCCCCCGGCGAGGTGCCGAGTAACGCGGCGATTTCCGCGTGGGACAGCTCATCCAGCCAGCGCAGCTCCAGCACCTCCAGCTCCCGGGGATGGTCGCGCCGGAACTGGCTCAGCACCCCCCAGAAGCGCCGGGCCAGCTGGCCGCGGTCGAACTCCGCAGCCGGGTCCCGGCCATCTGGGATCTCCCCGAACAGCCCGCGCTCCAGCGCTTCCAGGTCCTCCACCTCCTCGCCGTCCAGCCGGTAGTTGGGCCGGGCTGGGGGCAGCCGGTGCCAGTGGTCCTTGCACACATTGGCGGTCACCGAGAGCACCCAGCTCTTAAAAGTACCTCTCCCCCGGTAGGTGTGCAGGGAGCGGAAGACCTTGCGCATAGCGTCCTGGGCTGCCTCCTGGGCATCCTGGCGGTGGGGCCTGAGCCGCCGCAGGCAGTACCCCAGCACTAACCCCTGATAGCGCGCAAAGAGCGCCTCGAACGCCTCCTGCCTGTCCGATGCATCGCCATTTAGGTACCTCACTACCAGTGCCTCGTCGGGCAGATCCTGCATCGGTTCCCTCCCCTTGTTGACCGGCGCCCCTGGGGAGCTGTTACTCCCGGCGCCACCTCAGGCGGTCTGGGACAATCTTACATCTGTGTTAGAATCTCCCCCAGATGTTTTTAGCGCGCAGCATCCAAGAGTTCCGGGAGGCCAGATCAACTCTGGGCGGCACCCTGGGCCTGGTGCCTACTATGGGGGCGCTGCACGCCGGCCACCTTTCCCTGGCGGAGCGGGCGCGGCGCGATAATCAAGCCTGCGCCCTGACCATTTTTGTGAACCCCATCCAGTTCGGCCCCAGTGAAGACTTCGCCACCTACCCCCGCTACTTGGAGCAGGATCTGCAGCGCTGCGCCTCTGCTGGCGTACATCTGGTATTTGCCCCCAGCATGGAGGAGATGTATCCCCCCGGCTTCCAGAGCTGGGTGACGGTAGAGAACCTCAGCCGCCGCTGGGAAGGGGAGCGGCGCCCCGGGCACTTCCGGGGAGTGGCTACGGTGGTGGCCAAGCTGCTCAATGTGACCCAGCCCAACAGGGCCTACTTTGGGGAGAAGGACTACCAGCAGCTCCAGGTAATCCACGCCCTGGTGCGCGACCTGAACATCCCCGTGGAAGTCGTGGGCTGCCCTACAGTGCGCGAGGAGAACGGCCTGGCCATGAGCTCCCGCAATGTATTCCTCAGCCCAGAGCAGCGGCAGCGGGCGGAAATTATCTACCGCGCCCTGCGCCGGGGGCAGGAGCTGGTTAGATCTGGCGAGCGCCAGGTAGCCAGGCTGGAAGAGGCCCTGCGCCAGGTGCTGGCCCAGGAGCCAGAGCTGCGCCTGGACTATGTAGCAGTGGTGGATGCCAAGACCCTAGAGCCTTTGTCCCAGCTGAACGGCATAGGGCGGGTGCTGGTGGCAGCCTATCTCGGTTCCGTGCGCCTCATTGACAACGCTGCCATTGGCCCTGGATAGGAGGGCCTGGTGGACTATCTCCTGATCTCCCTGACCATGGCGGTGGCACCGGGGGTGGTGCTATTCTGGTATTACAACAGCAAGGACAAATACCGCAAGGAGCCGGCGCGCCTCTTGTGGAAGACAGCGCTCGGGGGCGTGTTCATCACTGTCCCGGCGATCATTGTGGAGCGGATCTTGGGCCCGTTCAGCTCCCAATTCCCCCGGCCGCTCAACCTGGCGTTCACCGCCTTCATTGTGGCTGCCCTCACCGAGGAAGCTCTCAAGCTCTGGGCGGTGCGCCTGGTGGCCTATAACCATAAGGCCTTTGATGAGGTCACTGACGGCATTATCTACTGCGTCGTAGCCAGCCTGGGCTTCGCGGTGCTGGAGAACGTCCTCTACGTCCTGAACCTCGGCTTACTAGTAGCGCTGCTGCGCGCCTTCACTTCAGTGCCGGGGCATGTGATCTTCTCTGGGGTCATGGGGTTCTATGTGGGCCTGGCTAGATTCGCCCCGGACCAGGGCACGGCGCGCCGCTATATGAACCAGGGGCTAGGGTACGCGGTTTTGCTGCACGGCCTCTACGACTTCTTCATCTTCCTCAACCCCGTGGTTGGCCTGGTCCTCAATGCCCTGCTGCTCATCTGGGGCTTTTTGCGCCTGCGCCTCTTGATTAAGACCGCCCATCGCCTGGACCTGGACTCAGGCCGGGTCCAGGGGGTGGTGGTGCTGGGCGAGTCGCTGCGCTAGGGGTGCTACACTAACCCTGTGAGCGAGCTGAACGGTTTTGAGGCAGTGATCGGCCTGGAGGTGCACCTGCACCTGAAGACTGAATCCAAGATGTTCTGCGGCTGCCGGGCCAATTATTTTGGCTCTGAGCCTAATTTGTCCACCTGCCCGGTGTGCCTGGGGTTGCCTGGGAGCCTGCCGGTCATCAACCGCCAGGCGGTGGAGCATGGGATCATGCTGGCACTGGCCCTGGACTGTGAGGTCAGCCGGCGTATTCAGTTCTATCGCAAGAACTACTTCTATCCCGACCTGCCCAAGAACTACCAGATCACCGGCCAGAACTCGCCAGTAGGGGAAAACGGCACTCTAGACGTGGGCGGGCGCCAGATCCACATTCACCAGGTTCACCTGGAAGAGGATGTGGGCAAGTCAGTGCACCCCGGGGCGCGCTCAGTATCGCTGGTGGACCTGAACCGGGCCGGAGTGCCGCTTACTGAGCTGGTGACTGAGCCTGACATCACCAGTCCTCAGGAGGCCCGGGACTTCTTGAGCAAGCTGCGCACCATTGCCCAGACCCTGGGGATCTCCACCGCCAACCCCGAGGAAGGGGCCATGCGCGCCGATGTCAACGTGTCGGTGCGCCCCAAAGGCCAGAAGGAGCTAGGGGTCAAGGTGGAGATCAAGAACCTCAACTCCTTCCGCAGCGTGCAGCGCGCCCTGGAGTACGAGATCGACCGGCAGATTAAAGTGCTGGGCACTGGCGGCCGGCTGGGACAGGAAACCCGCTCCTGGGATGATGACCGGGGCACCACCGAGACCATGCGCTCCAAAGAATTCGCCCACGACTACCGCTATTTTCCCGATCCAGACCTGGTGCCTCTTTTGGTCGATGAAAAGTGGATCGAGTTCGTGAAAAAAGAGATGCCCGAGCTGGCGCCGGCCCGGGCCGCGCGGTTTGCGAGG
>JACQHA010000375.1 GCA_016199255.1 Deinococcus sp. | reverse complement strand
GGGTAAAGGGGAAGGAGGCCGCCAGCTGCCGGTCCCACTCGCTCTCTAGGGGGAAGGCATAGCCTGGCTGGAGCTGCCGGGCAGCGTAGATGGCAATCAGCTTGCGCGCCAGCTCCTCAGCCGAGGCTCGAGCCCGCTCTTTGGCCCGGCGCCACTCCCCGGAGCCTAACGTGCCCAGAGGTACTTCCTCCCCCTCGGCGCCCTGGTAGCGGCGAAGCAAGGGCAGCTGGTCCACTGGTAAATAGAGCCGGCCCTGGCCGCTATAGCGCAGCAGGACATAGTCCCTGGTGACGCCTAGCACCGTGCGCGCTTCCAGCCCTTCAAACTGGCCCACGCCGTGCTCTGGGTGAATTAAGTGGTCCCCCATGCGCAGCGCCTGGGGGTTAGCCAGGGCCCGGCCGGGCAGTCTGCCCCGGCGCCGCACCTCCTGGTAGCCAAACACCAGGTCCTCGCCCATTACCACCAGCCGGGCGGCCTCGTCTACAAAGCCCCCAGAGAGGTGGCCTTCGAGCAACTGCACCTGGCCAGGCAGGGCCTGCACCTGAGGCACATCCACATAGGGCGCCCAGCTCAGCACCTTGCGCCGCAGGTACTCCAGGCTGCGCCGGTGCTGCAAAATAATCGCCAGGCTGTAGCCCTCCCGTAGCCAGCGGGTCACATCCGAGCGCAACTTCTCCAGCCGGCCCCGGTAAAAAGCCAGGCTGCCCAGGGGCAGCTCCCCAGGCAGCAGGTCCAAGGGCGAGCGGCCTAAAGAGATCACCCGCCGGCTCTTCAGGTAGTTCCAGAGCTGGTGCAGCCAGTAGGTCTCTGCCTCTTCCAGCTCACCCACCCACAGCTCCGGCATATCCAGGGCCACCACTCCACTTAGCTCGGCCAGCACCGTGGAATCGGCCTGGGGCGCCACCAAAGGCGGCAGCGCCACCTGGTGGTGGCGGCTCACTACCCCATTGCGGATTTCCTGCACGGCGTCCAGGGCATCGCCAAAGAACTCCAGCCGGTACAGGCTGGCACCAAACTGCACGTCGAGTACCCCGCCTCGCACCACATAGCTGCCTGGCGCCTGCTCCCCCCCCAAAGCCCGGGTATAGCCCATGTGCTCCAGGCGCGAAAGGAGCGCCTCCCGGGGCATCTCCTGCCCCAGGCGCAGGCGCAGCACTAGCTGGTCAGGGTTTCGGGGAAGGGGGGCCAAGGCGTCACGCAGCCCCAGCACCACCGGGTACTCGAGTACATGCCACTCTGCCAGAGTAGGCCGTAAGGTCACCGACCGGCCAAAGGCTTTCAGGCTGGTGAATAACTCCACCCGGTCGGCGGTAGTGATAATAACCAGCGGCTCGTTGAGCCGAGCTAATAAATAGACCTTGCCCGCCGCTGAAAGTCCAGGAAACTCCCGCCCTACCAGCTCTGAGACTGGTGGCAGGGCAGTCTCCCCTGACCCGAGTGCCTCGATGGTATCGGCCATGTTGTCCTTAGCCGCTAGGGAGTGCCGAACAGGTAGTACACCCCAACTGTGGTCCCATCGACTTCCACCGGGACCACCTCCACCAGGTCCGGTATCTGGCGCAGCCCGCCGTTGAGCAGCACCTCGCCAATCCCCGGGTCGCGAGACACTACCACTGGCGTCAGGGCGGTGTAGAACGCCTGGGTGCGGAGCGGCGTGGCGCCAGCACTGCCGCGGGTAATCAGGTAGAACCCGCGGGTGGTGCCATTTACCACGTAGGGGAAGGCACTCACCACCTCACCTCCCGTCTCATCCAGCGCCGCGTTGACCTGTGCCTGCCCTGCAGTGGAATCGAAATCGTCCAGCGGGATATAGGCGGCCCGCAGGCGGCCGGGCACTGGTACCTGGCCGGCGCTATAAAAGGAGGTGGCGACGAGGAGAGCGGCGACCACAATTAAAAAGCGCTTGCGCGCTGCCTCGCCAGCAGCCACTGGGCCATCATAACACGGGAACGGCTTTTTCTCCAGGCGCGTACCCCCAATGGGGGTCGCGGTCGCTAACGAGTTACCGGGGCTCGATGCTAAAACCGGGCTTATCCCCACCTGACCCCGGCCCCCCGAAGTGCTCTTTAATGCGCCGCGCCGTCTCCAGGCCCACCCCAGGCAGCTTCGCCAGGGCTTCTAAAGGCGCCCGGTAGAGTTCCTCTAAACTGGCGAACTCCTCCAGGATCAGGTGCCGGCGCTTGGGGCCAATGCCGGGAATGTCGTCCAGCACCGATTTAGCCACGCCCTTATCCCGCAAGCGGCGGTGGTAGTCGATGGCAAAGCGGTGGGCTTCGTCACGCACTGCCTGGAGCAAGCGCAGCGCCAGCGACTCCCGGGGCAAGAGCAGCTCCGAGCCGTCGGCCAGAATCACTATCTCTTCCCGCTTGGCCAGGCCTACCAGGGGAAGATGATCGAGCCCTAGCTCGTGCAGGGCTTTCTTAGCCGCCCCCACCTGCCCCTTGCCGCCGTCAATCAGTATCAGGTCCGGCGGGTCGGTCTTCTCCGCCAGGCTGCCGGAGTGGCGCCGGGTCATGACTTCGTACATGCTGGCGAAGTCGTTGATGCCCTGCACAGTGCGGATGCGGAACCGGCGGTACTGGCTATTTTGCGGCCGCCCCCCCTGGAACACCACCATAGACGCCACCGTGTGCTCGCCAAACAGGTTGGAGATGTCAAAGCCCTCAATGCGCACTGGCCGCGCCGGGAGCTTCAAGACCTGCTGCAGCTCGGCCAGCGCCGGGTTCTCGCCGCGGCGCATGAGTAACGCAATTTCCGACTCCAGGCCGGCCTGGGCGTTATGCATGGCCATCTCCAGTAGCGGTACCTTGTCGCCCCGCTGGGGCATGCGCAGCTCCACTTGCTTTCCAGCGCGCTGGCTCAGGAAGGCGGTCGGGGCTTCCTGGTCTTCGAGCGGCTCAGGAACCAGAATCAATCCCGGCAGGCTGGTAGCCTGGCCATAGAACTCCATAAGAAAGCGGGTGAGGGCTTCAGCAGAGGGGGCATCCCGGGCACCCTGCATGAGCCGCTTGTCCCGGCCGATAATCCGCCCCCGCCGGAAGAAGAACACCTGCACCATGGCGTACTCGCCAGCCAGCGCCACGCCCAACACGTCCAGGTCCTCGGTGCCCAGCTGGATAGCGCTCTGGCGGGTGCCGCCAATGCGCTCCAGAGCCTGCAGGCGGTCGCGCAACGTGGCGGCGTATTCAAAGTCCATATCCTGGGCGGCGCGGCGCATCTGCTCCTGGAGCCGCTCCCGCACCTGGTCAATGTCGCCTTTAATGACCTGTTCCACCTGGGCAAACAGCGCCTGGTACTGTTCTGGCGTCACCGCCCCCAGGCAGGGCCCGGAGCAGCGGTGCATCTGGTAGTACAGGCAGTGTTTCTTGGGATGTTGCCCGGGCTCGCCACAGGTGTGGATGGGAAAAACCGTCTCCAGCAGCTTGATCACCCGCCGCACTGCGCCTGCCTCGGGATAGGGCCCAAAGTGGCGCTTTCCATCCTTGCTCTGGCGGCGGGTGAGGACCAGCCTGGGGAAAGGCTCGCTGGTAATGGCCAGGAAGGGATACTGTTTATCATCCTTGAGAATAATGTTGTAGGGCGGCCGGTACTGCTTGATGAGATTGCTCTCCAAAAGCAGCGCCTCCACCTCGTTCTGGGTGGTAATGAACTCCAGGCGCTGGGCCTCATCGGCAATGTGCCCCATTTTGGGAATGGCCCGCCGGCTGGCCTGGTCAAAGTAGCTGCGCACCCGGTCCGGGAGCAGCTTGGCCTTGCCCACGTAGAGCACGCTCCCCGGCGCATCTTTGAACAGGTAGACTCCAGGCTGCGCCGGCAGCACCGGCAGATCAGCTTCCCGCACGGCTGTAGCTTACCTCACCGGGCGCCGGAGTGGGGTGGGCTTCCCAAGCTGGCTCCGGGCCAGTAAACTGGGCGCGATCATTATGGTCAGGAGGAGACTCATGAACCGCCGATTGATCGCCTGCTTGAGCGCCGCTCTGGCCCTTGGGGCCATGGGCGCCTCCCAGGAAGCGCCGGCCACGCTGGTCGGCGTCCCCGCCGATGACCACCAGCCTGCCTGGAGCCCAGATGGCACTCGTATCGCCTTCAGCCGCAGCACCGACGGCGCCGAGGAAGTGTTCGTCCTGGACCTGGCCACGAGCCAGGCCAGCCCCATCGGCCCGGGGCAGAACCCCGCCTGGAACCCGGACAGCCAGCGGCTGGCGGTGGACACCACCGAGGGCATCATGATCCTTTATCTAACTGGCGAATCGCAGCTCCTGCCTAACACTGCCGGTGGCCGGTTCCCCACCTGGTCGCCCGGGGGGGATCAAATTGCCTACTCCTTAGACAATAATCTCTTTGTGCTGGACATCATTCCCGGCGCTCAGCCAATAGCGCTCACCACTAGCCGGGATAGCCTCGACCCGGCGTGGTCACGAGATAACAAGCTAGTCTTCGTCCGTAATGTGCCTGGCGGATCGGTCATCGCCACTTTGGATCTGACCAGCTGTACGCCACCGGTAATTCCGGTAGGTGCCTTCGCTGCCTACTCTGCTCCTGTCGTCTCTCCTGGTCCCGCGGTCTCTCCAGGTCCTGAAGGGCCCTCCCAAGCTGTCTCCACCTGCCAAATCACCCAGGTCACTGGCACCGGCCCGGGGCGGGCCAGGGACTCCCAGCCCGCCTGGAGTCCAGACGGCCGGTCCATTGCCTTTGCGCGTGCCGGCGACGGTGGCCGGCGGGATATTTTCCTGATCAACGCCGACGGCACTAGTGAGCGCCAGGTGACCTCGGGCGGCCGGGACAACACTCCTACCTTCTCCCCTGACGGCAGGCTGGCCTATGCCTTTGGTGGTACGGGTGGTACAGCTGGCTTCGACCTCAATGTGGTGACCCTCGCCGCTGCCCCAGCTACCACCACACCCGTCACCACTACCCCTGTGGAAACAACACCTCCCCCCACTGAAACCATGCCCACCACTACCACACCAGCAGAGACGACGCCCCAGACTCCTACCACTACGACCACCACCACTAACGTCCCAGTGGAGCGGGATCGTGACGTGGTACAGCTTACCAGTGGCGACATCCTGCGCGGCACCATTCAGGCTACTGATCTGAGTGTTATGACGCCTTATGGGGCAGTGAGTGTACCTGTCCGCGCTATAGAGACCCTGTCTCGCATTGAGCAGACTGCCACCCTGCGCCTGAATAGTGGGGAAAGGCTCAGCGGCAGCCTCACCACCCCCACCATTACCCTGGCTTTCCCCGGCGGCGGCACCTTAGCCCTCCCCCAAACCATTGTGAGCGGCATTACTTTCGCCCCGGCGCTAGCAACGGCCCGGCCCAGCGGGAACTTTGACCGCATTGAGTTCGCCAATGGCGACGTGGTGCAAGGAGTGATTCAGGACACCACCCTGACGCTCGCTGGCGAGATCGGCCGGCTGAACATCGCCACCAATCTGTTGCAGGCCATCGTCATCGAAGGCGACCGGCAGCGCTTTTTGTTGCGAAACGGGGACCGGATCACGGGCAGCATCGCCAATCCCAACTTGACCATCCGGTTCTCCTTTGACCGGATGTTCCCCGTGGCCGGAAGCCAGGTGCGCAGTGTACAGTTCGCCACGAGATAGGAGCGCCTAGTTCTCCACTACCTGACCCGGCAGCCAGAGCTGGCGTACCGGTGGTGTGGTGCGTAGTGAGGCCAAAAGCACCCTCGGTATGCCGGCCTGCATGAGGAGCTGGGTTAGCGCCTGGGCAGTGGCCAGCCGTTCGGCATCGTCCACCTTGTTCATGAGCACCATACGCCGGGCCCCGGCTGGGACGTTACGAAAACCACCCCTGGGATGCAACAGCACCTGTGCTGCCCCCTGAATAGTCAGCGCTGCCCCCAGGGGCAGCCCAGAGAACTCCGCTACCAGCTCCGGGCGGTGCACGTGCTCATCGTCAATGGGCGAGCCAATGGCCTCCAGTCCCAGCACTGCCACCACCAGAGTGGCGGAGCGGGGCAGTACCGGCTCATGAGCCGCCGGCGCTTTGAAAGGCCGCCGCGCCGAGCCATCAGCCTGCACCAGCAGGTAGTCCACCGTGTTCGTTAGAGCGTCTACCCACTCTGGCGGCATGCCGCGTAAGCGGGTAGGAAGGCGTTCAGTGACCAAGAGCAGGGGACGTGACCAGTCCGGCCTGGAGGTGATCACCTGCCTGGCCTGCTCCAAGCTGGTGATGCACTCTGTATCCACCTCCCCAGCCTGAGGCTCGATCTTGGTGGTACTGGTGAGCAGCACCCGCCGCCCCCGGGCAGCTAGCTCACTGCCCAGCCGGCGCAGTGCCGTAGTCTTCCCCCCGGCACCGATGAACGCTACTACCTCTTTGGGCCGGACATCCAGGGCCTGGGAGAGTTCCATGTCGCCGTCACCAGGCGACCCACCGGGTCGCCCCTACTCTATGATCTCCCAGCTCTTCTGGTACTTGTCCAAGAGCTTCAAGGTGTGCTCGTCAATGGGGTGCCCGCGCTCCGGCACGTCCAGGTGCACCTCTTCACCACATAGCTCGGTGGAGAAATAGCGCAGGCCGTTGTCGGGGATGATGGTGACAATGCGCTTCAGCTCCGGGTGCTTCTTAGCCACCTTGATGGCCGCCGCCACATTGCAGCCCGAGGAGATGCCACAAAAGACCCCTTCTTCCCGCGCCAGGCGCTTGGCCATATCAATAGCCTCCTGGCTGGTGGTAAGCACAATCCCAGAGAGGATGCTCACGTCCAGCACCCGTGGAATGAAGCCATCGCCAATGCCTTCAATCAAATGTGGTCCCCAAGTGCGCTTAGCCAGTAGCGGGCACTCGGCAGGCTCTACAGCGAATACTTTGAGATTCTTGTTCTTTTCCCGAAGGAAGCGCGAAGTGCCGGAGATAATGCCGCCCGTGCCCTGGCTGGCCACAATAGTGTCCAACTGGCCACTAGTCTGCTCCCAGATCTCTGGGCCGGTGGTGAGGTAATGGGCCTGGGGATTCTGGGGATTGTCAAACTGGCCAGCCCGCCAGTACTTGCCTGGGGCGCTGGCCATGATCTCCTGGACTTTCTCCAGTACCAGATCTACATCGCTCTCGCCGCCCGGGGTGAGCACCAGCCGGGCGCCGTACGCCTGCACGGTCTTGTGCCGCTCTTTGGACATCCCCTCGGGCATGACGATGATGCACGGGTAGCCCTTGGCGGCAGCTGTCATGGCGGTGGCAATGCCGGTGTTGCCAGTGGTGCCCTCGATGATGGTCATGCCCTGCTTCAGCTTCCCCTCTTGCTCCGCTGCCTCCACCATCCGGAAGAGGATGCGGTCCTTCAGGCTCCCAGAGGGGTTAAAGTACTCCAGCTTGGCGACAATCTCAGTCTTGAGACCACGAGTGACCCGGTTGAGCCGCAAGAGCGGCGTGTTGCCAATGGTCTCGAAGATATTCCCCGCGATTCCCTTCATATGACTCCTCTAGCTTCTAGCGTAACCATCCCACGGCTCAGGCCGTGGGCTTTCCGGGAGAGGACGATGCAGAGTAGAGATGCCCAGAATCCGGGGGCAGGTTACAAAACCAG
>JACQHA010000337.1 GCA_016199255.1 Deinococcus sp. | reverse complement strand
GAATAGTGTGGCACCTACAGTCGCCGGCGTAGACCGGCGGATGCTCAGCATGAAGCCGAACAGGAATTCATTCCAGGTCCAGATCATGGCCAACGTGGCGGTGGCAATCACCCCAGGCAGGGTCAAAGGAAAGGCGATGGTGGTCAAAAGGCGCAGGGGAGAACAGCCATCAACCACTGCCGCTTCTTCAATCTCCTTGGGCAGGTCGCGCAAAAAAGACGACAGCACCGCCACCGCCAGCGGGGCACTGGCCAGGGTGTTAATGAGTACCAGTCCGGTGATGGTGTCCATGAGCCCGGTGCGGTTGTAGAACACAAAGAGTGGGACGGCGAACACAATAGGTGGGATCAAGCGCAGGGACAAAATGAATCCTAGGAGTTGCTGGCCGCCGAAGCCGTAGCGCACCATGCTGTACGCCGCTGGGAAACAGATCAGGATGGTGAATACAGCAGTGAGCACCGAAATCATCAGGCTGTTTCGCAAGAACATAGGGAATGAGTAGCCAGATGCTCCCCAGGCGTTGGTGAAATGAGTTAGTACTGGTTTGAAGATCCACTTTGGGGGATAGCTGCTGATGTCGGCGTTGCTTTTCAGGGCCGTTGCCAGAGTGTTCAGTGTGGGCAGGTTCAAGACCACAATGGCCAGCACCAGGCAGAGAAACAGCACCGCCTGCCCCAGCACTCCTCTGGCTCTAGGCCAGCGCAGGCTCCAGGGCTTGGTAGTAGTAAGGCTAGCCACGGTTCAGCTCCACCAGCCGCTTCACAATGAGCCCCAGTGGGATGGCCAGGATAAGGAGCAGGAGGACGGCGGCTGCTGAGGCCTGCCCTAGGTCCTTCAGCCCAAAAGCTGCCCGGTAGATATAGACACTCACAGTAGTGGTCAGGGTACCTGGGCCACCGCCAGTCAGGACCTGGATGGTGTCGAAGGTCTTGAAGGCATCTATGGCCCGGAGCAGCGCGGCGACAGCTACCACTGGTTTGATGGTGGGCAGTGTGATGTACCGGATAGCCTGCCAGGGGCTGGCACCATCCACCGCTGCCGCCTCCAGCATGTCCGGCGGCACCGCCTCCACGCCGGCATAGGTGATCAGCATGACAAAGGGAGTCCACATCACTACATCAATGAGAAAGAGCGTAGGCACTACATACTGCGGGCTGAGCGGGCTGATGAAATGGCCGGCTAGCTGCAGGAGTTGGGTGATAGGTCCCACGAAGTCGTTGAGGAGTAAGCGGAACATAATCCCCAGCAGAGCAGGGGCGACCATCATGGGCAGCACTAGTAGACTCACGATTGGCCCTCGACCTCGTTTCAGGCGCGAGATAGCAATGGCCAGTATGATCCCCAGAGCCAGTTCCAAGAGAGTCGTGACAATGGTGTACTCCAGGCTAAACCAGAGTGAGTGACGGAAATCCGGGGTGCTCAGTACCTGCCGGAAGTTGGCCAGGCCCACAAAGGGGGTACTCCTTTCGCCGAACACCACCCGATGGAAGCTAGAGTAGTACAGGTTGATGGTGGGGTAGATGCTCAGCCCCAGCACTAGGAGCAGGAGTGGTGCGACGAAGGCCAGTTTCGTGAACCGGCTAACCATAAGCGAATGCGCGGGGCGCACCACGTGTGCCCCGCGCCGTAGCCTCCTTTAGGTCATTGCACGCCAAGGAACTGCAGCGTCTCAGCCTGGGCCTGCTGCAGGGCGGTGTCCACCGGTATCTGGCCAGCCCAGGCAGCGGACAGGTGGTTGGACAGGATAGTGAGTACTGGGAAAAGTGTGGGCGAGGTGGTCTCCACGAAGCCGTAGTTCTGGGCGCTCTCTAGGGTAGCCGGGTACTGGGCATGGGTGGCAACTAGCTCTGGACTGGATAGCACAAAGTCGTAGGGCGGCAACCCGCCGCTCTGGGCATAGAGGAGCATGGCCTCTTGAGAAGCAACGAACCGCAGGAACTGGATGCCTTCTGCCTGCATGTCACTGGCCGTGCTCAGCGCCAGCTCCAGGCTATGCACGTGAGTAGATGGCGTGGGACCGGGGAAGTGGGTGAGGCCCACTTTGCCTGCCACGAGTGGTGACCGCTCCGGGTCGTTGAGCTCGTTGAAGGCGGCATTCCACTGCAGCATGAACGCGGCGCCATTGGTCTTAAAGGCCTCGTTGGACTCGGGGAATTCGAAGGTGGTCGAGGCCGGCGCGGTCATACCCACGGCGTACATGTCTGTCCAGAGTTGAGCTGCCTCCCGGGCTGGCTCGGTGACAAATCCCGGCTGACCCTGGTCATCAGGCCAGACGCCCCCCATGGAGTAGAGGATACCGTTCCAGATCATGGTGTTGAAGATAATATTCCTGAGAGGGAGTACTGTGCCATACAGGGTTGGCGACTGGGGGTTGATACTCAGGGTGAAGTAGGCGGCCGCTGCTTTGTAATCGTCCCAGACCCATTCGCTGGGGTGCTTGGGATCCAGTGGCTGGCCAACTATGCGCTGGGCGATCTCCCGGTAGGTAGCCTGGGCTGCTGGGTCGGAGAGGAGCTGGTCAAACAGGTCGGTGCGGTAGTACAGCAGGTGGAGGCTAATGTCGTGCGGGATCGCAAAGAGCCTTCCCTCGTGCTGTGCGGCACTGAGGGATAGAACGTGGCTTAGTAGCTCCTGGCCCTCTGCGTCAGCAAAGGCGTCAGTCAGGTCCACTAAAAAGGGCGACTCCCGGCCCAGGTTGTAGGTGGCAGTCATAGCCAGGTCGAATTCGCTGGACCCTGATTGTAATGCAGCATCCAGCCGGTCAAAGTAGTTGCCTCGGGAGAACACCACTAGTTCAGTGGTGAACCCGGCGGTAGTGGCGCGGTTCTGGTTCCAGAAGTCCACCACATGCTGCATGGCTTCGCTCTCTGGGCCAGGGAAAAAGAAGATGGTCAGCACTCTGGGTTGCTGCGCCAGCCCAATGGCTAGCACTATAGCTAGAAAGGGTAGAGCCATCCGGATAATGCTTTTCATGATTCCTCCTCTGGCTGCCATTTTCGCTTTTCGAGCGCTCCCCTGGCAGAGGGGTCCTTAGAGCCATCAAACCTGCGCTTGGCAAGAGAGCATGATCCAGGGGCCTGGTCTGGGACGCTTGGGCGCTTGCCTGACTCCTTTCCTAAGGCTCTCCCCTAGCATAGAGGCCGGCTGAATGGCATGTCAATAGGTCAGAAAGTCGATGGCTAGCGAGTAAACCCTGCCTTGACAGGGTAGATCCCGACCACTATATTCAGGGGCCAGAGTGGTAATCCCATGAGCCGGCAAGTAGCGTTTTCCTTGCCCCGTGGCCTGATTGTGTCCTGCCAGGCAGAGCCTGGGAGCCCCCTACGGGAGAGTCGCATCATTGCTGCCATGGCCCAGGCGGCCGAGCTGGGTGGCGCAGTGGGGCTGCGCATCCAGGGCGTGGCTGACATCAAAGCGGCGCGAGTTGTAACCCGCCTGCCAATCATTGGCTTGATCAAGCGGCCGGTGGCCGGATCGCCGGTGTATATCACTCCTACCCTGGCCGATGCCCTGGCAGTCGTGGACGCTGGCGCCGACGTGGTAGCCATTGACGCCACAGACCGGCTGCGCCCCGAGCCCCTGGACTGGATGGTGGCGGGCTTGCAGCGCCGGGGAGTGCCGGCCTTGGCAGATGTCTCCACACTGGCGGAAGGACGGCAGGCGGTGGCGCTCCATATGGATTACCTCAGCAGCACCCTGAGCGGGTACACGCCTTATTCCCGCCAGTCGCCGGGGCCTGACCTGGAGCTGGTGCGGGAGCTGTGTACTCTGGGCGTACCAGTGCTGGCTGAGGGACGCATTGCCACCCCAGAGCAGGCCAAAATGGCGCTGG
>JACQHA010000335.1 GCA_016199255.1 Deinococcus sp. | reverse complement strand
CATCACGCCCGATCAGGGTATCCGTGCCGCTCCCCCCGCAGAGGATGTCGTCCCCACCCATGCCGTCGAGCGTGTCATTGCCGCCTTGGCCATCGATGATGTCATTCCCGGCGGTCCCGATGAGGGTGTTGTTGCCCTCATCTCCGAGGATCGCGCCAGGACCGGTGCACGGGTTACTCGGCACTCCGGGGCAGCCCCCGAGGGCGAGGATCGCCAGCGCGAGACCGAGTGGGCGCAGCCGCTGGTGCCATGTCCGCATCATCCTGCCTCCCTTCCCAGCTTGGAACGACTCATTCTACCCGAACCGCGGGAGCGTATCTTCCTACACCTGGGCTGTATGTGGGGGTGACTGTCCCCCAGCGTACGACCCAGGCTCAGGAGCACAGTCCGCCCCCAACGGCCGGCGGGTGGCCGGCTGGGGAGCGAGGGACGCGCTTGTGGGAGCCCCGTAGGATCTCCTAGGGTGAGTCGCCTGGGGCGTGACCGGGCCGGACCCTCCTGTTCAGCCATCAGCATGGCGTGCTGAGAGCCGAGGGATGACGCCCTAGCGATGAGTCGGAGGAGACGAAATCGGAGCACGAGCCCGACACCCGCTACGGCTGCCGTCAGCAATTGAGCGAGGTTGCGCATCATCCATCATCACCCTCCCTACCAGGACTTAGGCGACGCTCAGATGTCTGCGGGATGATGCCGTGATGATGCGCAACCAGGTTTGCATCTCTCTAATGATGGCATGGGCTTTATCAATGTTACTGCTGCCGCAACCAAGAGCTACGGGTACACCCCTCGCATGCGCTTGGCTTCCAGCACCCGGCCCACCGCCAGGACATAGGCGGAGGTGCGCAGCGTGATCTTCCTCTCCTGGGCCAGCTGCCACACTGCCTGGAAGCTGTCGCGCATAATGCGCGCCAGCCGGGCGTTGATCTCTTCTTCGCTCCAGAAGTACTCGTTGAAGTCCTGGACCCACTCGAAGTAGGAGACGGTGACACCGCCGGCGTTGGCCAGAATATCTGGCACCACCAAGACGCCGTGGCGCCCCAGGATGTCGTCGGCGTCAGGGGTGGTTGGGCCATTGGCGCCCTCCACCACTGCTTTAGCCTTGACCCTGGGAGCGTTGCGCTCGGTGATCTGGTTCTCCAGTGCCGCCGGCACCAGGTACTCGACCTCCAGCTCGAAGAGGGCCATGCCGTCCAGTGGCTCCGCCTCCGGGAAGCCCACCACGCTGCCAGTCTGGGCCACATGCTGCACCAGCGCCGGGACGTCCAGGCCGCGGTGGTTCATAATCGCCCCGCGCACGTCGCTCACGGCAATGACTTTGGCGCCGGCGCGGTGGAAACAGCGCGCCGCGGCATTTCCCACATTGCCAAAGCCCTGCACCACCACCCGGGCTCCGGCCATACTCAGGTTGAGCCGCTTCCCCAGCTCTTCAGCGCATACATACACCCCCCGTCCGGTGGCGTCCTGGCGGCCCAGAGAGCCGCCAATGGCCACTGGCTTGCCGGTAGTCACACCGGGGACAGTGCGCCCCTTATTCATGGAATAGGTGTCCATGACCCAGGCCATGATCTGGGCATTGGTGCCCACATCAGGCGCCGGAATGTCAATCTTCGGGCCGATAATCAAATTGATCTCAGAAATGTAGCGGCGAACAATCCGCTCCACCTCGTGCTGGGAGAGCATGGTGGGGTCGCAGCGCACGCCGCCTTTGGCGCCCCCAAAGGGAATGCCCACTACGGCGCACTTCATAGTCATCCAGGCGGCCAGCGCCATGACCTCGCTCAAATTCACCGCCGGGTGCAGCCTGATCCCCCCCTTGCCCGGGCCGCGGGCCAAGGAGTGCTGCACTCTATAGCCCTCAAAGTAGGCCATGTCGCCGCTGTCCAGCCTGATGGGGATGTCCACAATCATAATGCGCTTAGGGCGCTTTAGCCCCTCAATCCCCGAGGCATCAGGTAAATAGGGCCGCACTCTGTCCAGCTGCTCTAAATAGTTGCTCCAGGGGCCCCCCGGCTCTTCGCTGACGTAGGACAGTGGCGGATCGTAGATCATGGATAGATCCCCCGCAGCCGGTCTGCTACCATCACCCGCTCGGCGCCCAGTACAATCGCCGCCGTGCGCAGGTCCAATTTGCGCTCTGCCGCGAGAGCGGCTACGGCGTCCACTGAAGCCCGCATGATCTTCGCCACCTGGGCATGGATCTCTTCGTAGCGCCAGTAGAACTCGCTGGCGCCTTGCACCCACTCCAGGTAATCCACTGTCAGGCCGCCGGAGCTGGCAACTAGGTCGGGTACGACAGTGACGCCGCGCTGCGCCAAGAGCTCGTCAGCCGCCGGGTTCACCGGCGCCGTGGCCGCCTCCACCAGGATCTTGGCCTGGATGCTGCGGGCGTTGGCGGGGGTAATCACGTCAGACAGCGCCGCCGGCACCAGGAAGTCCACTGGCAGTGCCAAGAGCTCCTCGCCCGGCAAGGCAGTGGAGCCAGGAAAGCCCAGCACCGTGCCGGTGGCTTTCACATGCTGTTGCACCGCCCGGGGGGCCAGCCCCTTCGGGCAGTAGATGGCGCCATAGCTATCAGACACAGCAACCACCAGCGCCCCGGCGTCGGCAAAGCTGCGCGCCACCGCGCTGCCCATGTGGCCAAAGCCATGGATGGCTACCCGCGCCCCGGGGATGGGAAGCCCCTGGTGCTGGGCGATTTCCTCCGCCGCCACAAACACCCCCCAGCCGGGCATGTCCATCCGGCCCACGGCGCCGCCCAGGGCCTCAGGCTTGCCAGTGACCACGGCGCCAACGGGGAAGCCCTCGTTCATCGAGTAGGTATCGTAGGCCCAGGCCATAATGCGCTCGTCGGTGCCAATATCCGGCGCTGGCACGTCCACCTGGGGGCCAATGAGCAGGCTGATCTCGTTAATGTAGCGCCGGGTGAGTCGCTCCAGCTCTCCCTGGCTGAGCCGCCTGGGGTCGCACACCACCCCGCCCATGGAGCCGCCAAAAGGCAGATTCACCGTGGCGCACTGAATGGTCATCCAGGCGGCCAGCGCCGCTACTTCTTCCAGCGTGACCTGGGAGTGAAAGCGGATGCCGCCCTTGCCTGGCCCTCGGGTCAGGTTGTGCTGCACCCTGAAGCCCTCAAAAAACTGCAGGCTGCCATCGTCCATGACCACCGGGCAGCTTACGGTCAGCGCCCGGTCCACCCGCTGCAAGAGCGCGAAGTACTGCGGGTCTACCTGGATAGAGGGCCGGGCCTGCTCCAAGCGCGCCAGATAGTTACTCCAGGGGCCGGGCCTGATGGGAACGCTGGGCTGGCCGAACATTATGGATAGATCCCCCTCAACCTGGTGGCTTCGTCAATGCGAGAGAAGGCCTTGACGTATGCGGCGGTGCGCAGGTCGCACTTCAGCTGCTGGGCAGTGTCCCGCACCCCCTCATAGGCATCAAGCACCACCTGCTCCAGCCGGTGGTTGATCTCCTCTTCGGACCAGAAGTACTGGTTGAAGTCCTGCACCCACTCGAAGTACGACACCACCACGCCCCCAGTGTTGGCCAGCACGTCGGGCACAATAGTGACACCCCGCTCCCGGAGCAGCTGGTCGGCAAGGTTGCTCACTGGAGCGTTGGCTGCCTCCACAATCAGCTTGGCCCGCACGTTGGCGGCATTAGCAGCAGTGATCACGCCCTCTAAGGCAGCGGGGATCAGGAGGTCCACCTTCAGCTCCAGCAGTTCACTATGGGTGATAGCCTCCGCCGGCCTGTAGCCAGTTACCATACCAGTCTCCTGCTTGTGCTGGTGCAGCGCTAATACATCCAGGCCGCGCTGGTTATAGACTCCGCCCCGGGCGTCGCACACCGCCACTACCTTGGCGCCGGCGGCTGCCAGAAGCTGCGCCACTGGCTGTCCCACCTTGCCAAAGCCCTGCACTGCTACTTTAGCGCCGCTGATCTCCAGCCCCAGATCACGTGCCGCCGCCAGGGCAATAGTGGCAGTGCTGCGTCCAGTGGCGGTGGTGCGGCCCAGGGTGCCACCAATGGACACTGGCTTGCCGGTGACCACGCCAGGCGCGGGATAACCCACGTTCATGGAGTAGGTGTCCATGATCCAGGCCATCACCTGCTCGTTGGTGCCCACGTCTGGAGCAGGAATATCGGACTCCGGGCCAATGAGCAGCTGGATCTCTGAAGTATAGCGGCGGGTCAAGCGCTCCAGCTCCCGGCGGCTCAGCGCCTTGGGGTCGCAGGCCACACCCCCCTTGGCCCCGCCAAAGGGAATATTGGTCACAGCGCACT
>JACQHA010000334.1 GCA_016199255.1 Deinococcus sp. | reverse complement strand
GGGGCTGGTGCGCTTTGTGGGCGTAACCGGCCACGGCACCACCATAGCTGCCATGCACCGGCGCAGCCTGGAACGCTTTGCCTTCGACTCGGTGCTGCTGCCCTACAACTACCCGATGATGCAGAATCCCCAATACGCCAGCGATTTCCAGGCCCTCTTAGCCCTGTGCCAGCAGCGTAATATAGCGGTGCAGACTATCAAGTCCATTACCCGGGGGCCCTGGGGCGACAAGCCGCAAATCCGTGCCACCTGGTATGAACCGCTGGAGGAGCAGGCTGACATTGACCGGGCAGTGCACTGGGCACTGAGCCAGCCGGGCATCTTCCTCAATACTGTAGGAGACATTCATCTCCTGCCCAAGGTGCTAGACGCTGCCAGCCGCTTCCAGGCCACCCCATCTGAGAAGGAAATGAAAGCAGCGGTAAAGAAGCTAGCCATGACGCCCCTTTTCACCTAGGAGGACAGGTTGCCCCATCCCAGCTTGCCCAGTACCATGCGCGCTTTAGTACAAACCGGCGTGCGCCAGCTAGAAGTCATGGAGCGCCCCCTGCCGGAGCTGGCGCCCCATGAGATTTTGGTGCAGGTGCGGCGCTGCGGCATCTGCACCTTTGAGCAACGCATCTACACCGGCAGCAAGGACTTCCCCCTGCCCACCATCACCGGCCACGAGGCGTCGGGGGTGGTGGCAGCCGTAGGGCCCAAGGCGCGCACCAGCCTGCAGGTGGGCGACCGGGTGGCGCTGGACCTGCTCGATCGCTGCGGCGAGTGCTATTACTGCCGGCGCGGCCTGGGCAACCACTGCGTCTACGGCTTTGGGGGCAAGCGGCAGCTAGGCGGTTTCGGCCAGTATGTCGCCATCCACCCTCGGCAGGCGTTCAAGCTGGCAGATGGCATCTCCCTGGAGGAAGGCACCCTGGCAGAGCCCATTGCCGACGTGGTGCGCAGCATACACCGGGGGAACGGCCGCGCTGGCGATGTAGCGCTGGTGATCGGTTGCGGCCTCATGGGCCAGGTGCACCTTGTCGTAGGCCGGGCCTGGGGCCTGCGGGTCATCGCCGTCGACGTGAACCAGCGGCGCCTGGCCACTGCCCGTCAATTGGGAGCAGAAGCGGTCTACAACCCGGCCCAGGATAACGTGGCTGCTGCAGTCAACGCTCTCACTAGCGGCCACGGTGCTCCAGTAGTGTTCCTGGTGGCACCTGGAGCCCAGGCAGCAAAGCTAGCGCTGGAGGCAGTGGGCATTGGCGGCACTGTGGTGATCTACACCGCCAACTATCCTCCAGTGGAGCTGCCCATCGACCTGAACCTGCTCCACTATAAAGAGATCACCCTCACCGGCACTGAGTCGCGCACTGCCCAGGAGTTTGCCCAGGGCATGGAGCTGCTCAATTCTGGAATGCTCCAGCTGCGGCCGCTGCTCTCCGCCTTCTATGCCCTGGAGGCAGCAGATGATGCCTTCCAGCAAGCCTTAGCCGGCGATAGCTACCGGGTGATCCTGCGGGTCAGCGAATAACTTGAGCGGACTGCTGCTAGGCGTCGATGTAGGCACTACCGCCACCAAAGTAGGGCTGTTCACCGCTGGCGGCATCCTCTTAGCCCAGGCGCACGCCAGCTACGCCCTGCACACCGAAACCGGCGCCGAGGCCGACCCAGAACACTGGTGGGAGGCTTTCCTGGCAGGTCTACACCACGTCCTGGCCAGCGCTAGCGGCCAGCCTATTGCCGCTCTGGCCATTGGCGGCCAGGGAGGCGCCCTGGTGCCAGTAGACGCTGCCGGCAGAGCGCTGCGCCGGGCGCTGATTTGGATGGACCGCCGCGCCACTAGCGAGGCCAGGGAACTCTCACAGCGCCTGGGGCGCCGTTTTGACGCCGAGCATCTGGAAGCCAAAGCCCTGTGGCTCAAGCGCCACGAGCCAGCAGTGTACCAGCAGGCCAGGTACTTCCTGCAGTGCCCCGACTTCCTGACCTTCCGCCTCACCGGCGCAGCGCTGGGGACCACGTGCTCTGAGGACACCTGTCCCTGGTCACTGGATACCCTGGAGGCTGCTGGCCTGGAGCGCTTCCCCCCGCTGATTCCCATTGGCCAGCCCCTGGGCCAGGTGCAGGCTGCCATTGCCGGCCTGCCCCTAGGGACACCGGTGATCTCCGGCGGCCTGGACTTCTTTGCCGCCATCTTAGGCGCCGCCAGCCTGTGGCCAGGCAACCTGTGCGTCACTGGGGGCACCTCACTGTGCGTGAGCTTAGCCTGGCACCAGGGGCTCAGCCCACCTGAGCCCCGGTTCCTGGCAGTGCCCTTTCCCCTACTGGAAAGCCAGCAGTGGCTATGGGAAGCCTTCACCTCCACCGCTGGCAAATGCCTGGAGTGGGCCAGAGACACTCTAGCGCCAGGCCTGAGCCTGGCCGAGGTGCTGGCCCAGGCAGCGGAAGCGCCCGCCGGGTCAGGTGGCCTCATCTTCCTCCCCTACCTGGCTGGCGAACGGTGCCCTATGTGGGACCCAGCAGCCCGCGGTGCCTTCATAGGTCTCTCCCTGGGCAGCCGCCGTCCTGAGCTGCTGCGCTCCGTCCTAGAAGGCGTGGCCTACAGCGCCGCCCAGCTCGTGAACCTCCTGTGCAGCCACGGCCCCCAGGTAACCCAGGTCACTGCCACCGGCGGCCTCAGTACCGCGCCCCTCTGGAATCAAATCCTAGCCGACGTCCTCGGCCACCCCGTGCAGGTAGCCAGCGACGCCACCCTGGTAGGCGAGATGCTCCTGGCCGGCTGGGGCACTGGGGCGTTCCCCGACCTGCGCCAGGCAGCACGCCACGCCGTCCGGCTGGGAGATCCCATCCTCCCCAACCCCGAGCACCACCAGCGTTACCAGGAGCAACTGGGCATATTCCAGCAGCTCTACCCCAGCCTGAAGCAGGTTGAGCGGATCCGCTAACCGATCTCGTAGTCCACCACCGCCACCTTTTCGCTAATGGCCACAATCGCCTTGGCGGCGGCTTGATGCTTAGGGTGGACTTGGTAGCGCTGCAACGCCGCCAGGTCAGCGAAGTCAGCGAGCAGGGCAATGTCGTAAGAGCGCTCGCTGTGCAACACATCTTCGCCGACTATCCAGCCCCGGATCTCTGGAACGTACTGGGGCAGGGGGTGCAGGCCCTCAATGGCCGCCTGGCGCTGAGCCGCTGTAGCATTGGCTTTGAACTTGAATAAGACCACATGCTTGATCACCGTTGGGGACCTCCTGTGTTGCTCAGGTGCGCTGTGCGCCGCCTGATGCGCTGCCGATCTAAGAGTTCTCGCCTGACGCCGGCGCGCAGTACACCTAGCGCCAGCAAGATCCCAGGCACTAATAGCAACCAGGGGCGGTGAAGAAGCCACCGGCTCTGCTCCTGGAGCCCCAGCAGTGCTAGGAAAAGCGGGCTGCCCAGCACGAGCACGGTAAACAAGAGGACGGCGCCACAGCCCATGGAAATAAATCTCATTGCCGGGCACTGCCCCGGTGCCGGAGAGAACCGCTATAAGCCATCACCCTGGTATTGTAGCGTGCCAGCACCAGCTGGCATTTGATACTCTAAGACACCACCCACGGGAGGGGACAGCCAGCGGTGTGGCTGGGGAGGGCAACAAGTCATGGGGAAGAAGCAAGCCAAGGGCCTGGAACCAGTAGAGTTCACTGCTGGGGACAACATGACCTTTTCCATTCAAGTGGACGACGATTCGCCACTAGCGGCCATCAGCCTGACGCTGCACCTATCGCCTGACGATGGTGGCCCTGACCGGCTGCTGTTGCGTCAGCCCTATTTGCACCGGCCCAAGTCCACACCAGACCGGGTGTACGAGATCGTCTACAAGATTCCCGATACGACCCCTAGCGGCACAGTGCGCATCGCCGGTATTACCGTGGCCGACATCCACGAAAACGTGGCCAGCTACCTGGGTGATGCCCTGGGAGACCTGGTGGACCCGCCGGTTTTTCGGGTCAGAGCCAAGCCCGGCGTAGACGTTACCCCACCCCGGCTGCTCAAGGTCAAGGTGGAAAGAAAGAAACCCGGGCGCTAAGGATGTCCACAGTGCTATAAAGTGGGCCGGGAACACCCACTTGCCCGATTGGGGCAGTGGTTTTCCACACTAGAGGAGGTCAACATGAGACGGAGACATAGTGTGCGATTGCTCGGCCTGGCCCTGGTGGCCCTGCTGACTCTGGGAGGGGTGGTGCTGGGCCAGGGCACCAGGATCACCTTCATCGCCCAGCCCTGGGGGGCGCCAGACCAGGCACTCTTGGCAGACTTCACCAGCCGCACCGGGATTGCAGTAGAGATCATCTCGCTCCCCAGCGACCAGCTCTACAGCCGGGTGCAGATCGCCTCTGTAGCCAACCAGGCGCCGGCAGATGTGGTATATCTCTCGGAGGAGGCGCCATCATTTATTGTGACCCCAGGCTTCGTGCGGCCGCTGAACGACCTGGTGGAGCGGGATGGGGCAGCGATCAACGTAGACGAGATCCAGCGCCGTGACTTCTGGACCATTGACGGCAACATGTATGGCCTCACCGCCTACGTACAGCTGGTGATGCTGGACTACAACGCCGCCCGCCTGGCGCAGGCGGGGCTTAGTCCGCCTACTACTTGGGACGCGTTCTTCAATGCCGCCGTGGCTCTCAAGCAGCAGGGCCTGGACCAGTACCCCATTGCCTTTGGGGCCATTGACTGGTCATGGTTCCTCATGGCGCTGTCCATGGGCGACCCGCTGTTTGATGCTGACCTGAACCCTACCTTCAATGCTCCCGATTCCCAGGGCCGGCGGGCCATGCGGCTATTGGAGCGCATGTTCGATGAAGGGCTGATCACTCCCGACGTGATCACCGGCACCACACCGCACAGCATCTTCTGGGGCGGCATTGGCACTTTGCACCAGGCCTGGCAGGGCTCATTAAGTCCAGGCAACAACCCCAACATCTCCCAGCAGGCGCCCAATGTACGGCAGCTGCTCATGCCCGAGGAGCACTGGACCTGGGCCCTGGACGCCGCCATTGGCATCTCCCAGTTCTCCCAGAACGTGGACGCCGCCTGGGAGTTCATCAAGTTCTACTTGAGCCCGGAGAATCAGATAGCCATCTTCAATGGCGTGGGGCTGATCCCCTCTCGCCTGTCGGCCCAGGATACTATTAACGCCCAGGGGCGGAACCAGGACTTCGAGGTGCAGGTGGAGCAGGCCGAGTACGTGCGCCCGCTGCCGCGCCAGGTCACCTGGTGGGGCCAGTGGACTACTGAGGTAGTGGCGCAGATCCGCACCATGGCTGCTGGCCAGACTAGCGCTGACGCGGTGATTGACACCATCGCTGCCCAGTGGCTGGACCTGAAGTCGGAGTTCGAGTAGCGAGCTAAGGCGGGGCGGAGATTGCCTCCGCCCCGCTATCACTTATGGCGGTCACCACCAGACCCTCAGCCCAAATGAGGCACCTGCCCCTGGTGGGCCGGCGCTGGCAGGATGCCTTCACTGCTTACGGCATCCTGGCTCCTTCACTGCTGCTCTTGACGCTATTCGTCTATTACCCGGCGCTGAACACCTTATGGCAGAGCTTCCAGTTCCGCAACCTCCGGCTGCCCAACCGGCGGGGCTTTTCCGGCCTGGATAATTACCTGCGTCTCTTGCGCGGCACCGAACTCTGGGCTTCGCTGGAGCGCTCGCTATTGGTGGTGGCCTATACCCTGCCGCTGCTGCTGATTCTCGGGCTGCTGGCGGCGCTCATTCTCCATGCCCCTTTCCCTGGCCGGGGGGTGGTGCGCACCATTGCCATATTGCCCTGGATGCTCCCCCCGCTGGTCAATGGCTTCATGTGGAGCTGGGTCCTAAACGGTGACTACGGGGCGCTGAATGGCTTATTGTACCAACTAGGGCTCATACGCGAATACCAACACTGGATGGGCGTCCCCGCCCTGCAGCTGATGTGGGTGTCGCTGGCCCACGTGTGGACTCGCTATCCCTTTCCTATGCTGGTGATCCTGGCGGCGC
>JACQHA010000333.1 GCA_016199255.1 Deinococcus sp. | reverse complement strand
TGAGGATCACCAGCAGTTGCCCTACGGCGATAATAATGGTGATCGATGACTGCAGGACAATCTGCACCAGGTTCGTGGTGGTGAAGAAGTAACGCGGCGAGGTGATACTCATCGCCACCACCATCACCAGCAAAATGAAAGCAGTGCCAAAGCGCGGCCAGAGCTCTCTAAGGCGGACCATGCCACCTTGCGAGCCGGCCACAGCTTGCCACTGCTCTCGGCGTTGCATCACCTACGTTCCCCAGCAGCCAGTATAGGGAATACCTGTAGGGGCGACCGGCCGGTCGCCCCTACAAACCAGGTTACGTCCTATTCACTGCCCTAGGGTTTCCTGGGTAATCAGCTGCGAAGGCACATCCACCCGCTCGGGGATGGTCTCGCCGTTGAGCACCTGCACCAAGAGGTCGAGGGAAGTGGCGCCAATGCCCGCTGGGTCCTGGGCCACAGTGGCCGCCAGCAGCCCATCACGCACCGCCTGCACCGCCTCGTCAATGCCATCGGTGCCCACTACCAGCACCTGCCCCAGCTTGCCGGCATTCTGCACCGCCTGCGCCGCGCCCAGCGCCATGGTGTCGTTGGCGCAGTAGATGGCCTTCAGGTTGGGGAAGCGCTGCAGCAGGTTAGTGGCTACGTCCAGCGCCTTCACCCGGTCCCAGTCCGCCGGCTGGCTGGCGACCAGCGTGAACCCAGCAGTGGCGTTGATCACCGAGGCGAAGCCGTCGCGCCGGGCAATGCCGGACACGTTGCCCGCCAGGCCCTCAATAATCGCCACTTCGCCGCCGCCCGGGAGCTGGCTCACCACAAACTCCCCCGCCTGGATGCCCACGTTAAAGTTATTGGTGGTGGCAAAACCGACGACGGAGGCGCCCGCCTCCTGGAGCGCCGTGGGGTCAAAGCGCTCGTCAATGTTGAACACCGGGAAGCCCCGGTCGTTGGCCTGGCGCACGGCGAGAATCAGGTTGGTGGGGGTAATGGGCGCCCAGGCCAGCCCATCGAAGCCGCCCTGTACCTGCTGCTCGGCCCGGTTGAGCTGGGCCACGATCTCGCCCTCAGACGCCTCGGCGCCAATCACTACCTCGATGCCTAGCTTGGCCGCCTCAGCCAGAATCCCCTCTTGCATGGTGACCCAGAAGGGGTTGGCCAGGGTCTTGAGCAAGACCCCAAT
The DNA here is from genome assembly GCA_016199255.1 of Deinococcus sp. GTDB lineage: Bacteria > Deinococcota > Deinococci > JACQHA01 > JACQHA01 > JACQHA01. Next base: position 2,465 of record JACQHA010000333.1, on the reverse strand, counting down.
GCGGTAGGGCCGGTTGGCGGTGACCCCTGGGATCTGGGCCAGCGCCGAGAAGCCCAGCGCCAGCACTGCAGTGAAGACTAGAAAGCGGATCCACGTTGCCTTCATAACTTCCTCCTTTGGACACGCAGCTTGTGCGTTTGTCCCCCCTACTTGTGGCGCGGCGGCGCCGTGGACTGGCGCACCACCAGCGCTGGCAGCATCCGCACCAGCCGCTCTGGCGGTGCCTGGCCGCGCACCAGTGCCAACAAGCGCTGCATTGCCCGCTCCCCTAGCTCCCGCTTGGGCTGCGCTACGGTGGTCAGCGGTGGGCTCAGGTGAGCTGCGAACCACACGTCGTCGTACCCCACCACCGACACATCACCCGGAACCTCCAGGCCCCGCGCCCGCAGCGCCCGGACAGCGCCTATAGCCAGCAGGTCGTTGGCAGCAAACAAGGCGCTGAAATAGCGGCCCGTATCCAGTAGTTGTTCGGTAGCCCGCTCCCCCGCTTCCACCCGCACCAGCACCTCAGCTACCAGCGCCTGATCTAGCGCCAATTGAGCCTGAGCCAGCGCCTCGCGGCAGCCCCGGAGCCGGTCGGCGTTATTGGGAATCACCTGTGGGCCACCTAAGAAGGCCAGGTGACGATGTTCCAGAGACAATAGGTGCTCTGTGGCTAACCTGCCCCCCAGCACGTCGTCGCACAGCACCTCGTGCAGATCATCCAGGCTCACTCGCCGGTCCACCACCACCACCGGCACGTCGCTGCTGGAGGTGAGTTGAGCGCGGCTGTTAGATGAGGAGATGAAGATAATCCCCTCTACCCGGTGGTTCAATAGCTCAGCAACATACTTTTCTTCCTTATCAGGATTCTCATCAGTGTTGCACAAGAACACCCGGTAGCCTTCACGGCTGGCCACGTCCTCCACGCCCCGCACCACCTCGGCGAAAAAGGGGTGGGCAATGTCCGGCACAATCAGGCCCAGCACCCCAGTGTGCCTGGTGCGCAGGCCACGGGCTAAAGCGTTCGGGGCATACCCCAGCCGGGCCATGGCCCGGTGCACCTGGTCCCGCAGCCGCTCTGCCACCAGCTCTGGCCGGTTCAGCACCCGCGACACCGTGGCGGGCGACACCCCCGCCAGTTTGGCTACGTCTCGTATACCAACCTTTTCACGAGCCATTTTCTCGTTCCAGAACCAGCAAATAGTACCTGCAAGAAAACGATTTCAGACTACGCAGGAGTATGATACTTCCCACGCCTTCTCTTGTCAACTGGGGTGGCAACTGAGCGCTGATCACTCTTGGAGCAGTGGAGGTGCAGCCATCAAGGTCAAAGGCCGCTGGGTAATGCTTATAGCCTGGAACCTGTTCTGGCACATTCCCGGCTGCAGCAGCGACCAGCGCGCCATTCTCCAGGGCGTAACCCAGGATGGCTTTGAGCGCAATGCATGTCCCTACGCCGGTTGAGCAGAATCAATACAGTCTGTGGCATCCCCCAACGGGCTCAGGCTATACGCCGTATACAGTCGGCTCATCCGGTCTGATATCACCACGCTCAACCTGTGGGCTTCATCCTCCGCTCAAGTACAACTCCCTGGCATTCTCACTCAGGATTCGCTGCGCCGCCCACTGGGCTTCATCGGCCTCGAGGCGGTTGGCGCGTACTTCGGCACCCAGTGCCTCGGCCAGCGCCTGCCGTCCGTGCCTGGCACCCAGGTAGTAGAGGTCTGGTACCTTGGAGGCATCGGTGGCCATCAGCAGTTTGGTAACCGGTGCTAACCCCAGTGCCTCGCTCACCACCCGGCGTTGCTCGTCGCCGGCTATGTAGGGGATCACCTCCGAGAGGTCGAGGTAGACATGGCGGTACATACTGGCCAGGAATGCCCCCTGGCGAGTGAAGGGATAGGAGCCGTGCAGCAGAATGATCTTGGCAGTGGGGTGGCGCTCCAGCAGGGGCCTGAGGAGTGCTGGGTTCGCCGTAACCAGATCAATATCCCGGTCGCCGAAGCCGGTGTGGATCTGCATGGGGAGGTCCTGCGCGGCGGCCGCTTCCAGTCCCAGCCACAGCAGGTAGTCCAGCAGCGGTTTCTGCGTCAGGCGCACCGGGCCCGCCGGCCCCGTGCGCCTGACGGCGTCGAACGCCGCCTTCGCCGCCTGCCGGTCCGGCGGCGCCACGGTGAGCCCGCTGCGGTAGGCGACGACGCTCTTCAGCGCGACGGCGCCGCGCGCGCGCGCCGTGTTCACCTGCTCACCGTAGACCTCCACCATCCGCTCGAACGTATCCGTCTCCGCGACCAGCGCACCCGCCAGCGCCTCCAGCCGCAGCACCGGCGCCACGGGGCATGGGACCACGGCGGCCAGGCCCGCGTGGTCGAAGTGCACGTCTGTGCGAAACCCGAAGTCCACCAGCAGCCCTTCGAACCGCGCGTCCTCAAAGAGACGCCGCGCGTAGGCGTCGGGAGCCTCTCCCGCGCGGCGCACCAGGA
>JACQHA010000324.1 GCA_016199255.1 Deinococcus sp. | reverse complement strand
TGCGCCGCCGTCACCCACCACGAACACCGTACCCTGAGCGCGACCCAGCGCTGTGCGGCCTACTGCTGCCGGCTTGATCCGCCAGCGGGTATGGCCATTGTCCAGGGCAATGCTGTGCAGCACTCCAGAGTCGCTAAACACAAAGGCGCTTTGCCCATCAGCCACCGGAGCCACCCTGGTGGGCGAATCCAGCCAAGTGTTCCAGACCGCCTGGCCGGTGAGCAGGTCAAAGGCAGCGAGCTGGTTCTGGGCAGCCACTAGTGCCAGGTGGTCAGCCACAGCCAGCGCCGGGCCAGCCAAGGGGCCAGCCTGGGCGGTCCAGCGCACCCGGCCCTGATAGCTGTCCAGCCCATAAACCATGCCGCCAGGTAGCGCCGCCACCAGGGTCTGGTCCCCTCGCGCTAGGGCTGCGCCTAGCAGTGGCAAACGCCAGCGGGTCTGGCCTGCTTCGTCCAAGGCTCGCAGGCTTTCGGGCGCGGCCAGGTACAGTTCACCGCCTGCCAGGACCGGCTGGGCGCCGTCTTCAATAGGCAGCTGCCAGTGCAGGGGAGAACTGGTCTCTACTAGGCTGGGCTGCGCTAGCTCTGGTGCCAGGGCCACTACTGGGGGTAGGCTCGCGGCAGTCAGCACTCCGGCAGTGATGGGTGGGGTAGCCCGGGCAGCATCCAAAGCGTTGAGGGGCTGTCTGGCGGGCAACAGGTTCCAGATGGTGGCAGACATGGCCAGGGTGGCTCCCAGACCAGCGGCCAGCGGCAGGACTCGCCAGTGTCCCTTGGGGTGCTCCAGCTCCCGGCGCAAGTCGGGAATGGACCGCAGCCGGTGGGCCCCTTCAGGTGAGAGGGCCCGGTGCAAACAGTGGCGCAGCTCCCCGCTGGCGCCAGTGCCCCGGCGGCGCTCGCCCAGTAGGAGACGCATGGCGTGCAGAGCATCGGCCACGTCTTTGGCCAGCTCTGAGGCAGAGCCTGGGCTGGCGCGGCGAGCTGCACCAAAGTCAGTCAGCAATACGTGCCCGTCGTCATCGAGCCAGAGAGCCTCAGGGCGGATGCGCCGGTGCAGCACCGGGGGATCCTGGCGCTGCAAGTACTCCAGCACGTCCAAGAGTTCCAGCAGCCAGCGGTGAACCTGGCGGGCCGGAAGCGGCCCCCGCGCTTTCAACAAGCTCCCCAGGTCCAGCCCGCTGACATGTTCAGTGACCAGGTAATGGCAGTCGCTCTCGCTGAAGTGATCAGTCACCCGGGGCAGCCAGGGATGGGAAAGCGTAGCCAGCAGCCGGGCTTCGTTTTCCAGTAGGGCAGTGAGGTAAATAGCATCTCTGGTGCCCTGGCACTGGTGCACTCGCATGACGCAGCTCCGCCCCAGGCGCCGGTCTTCCGCCTCATAGAGCTGGAAGGCGGCGCCGCCGCGCAGCAAACGGGTAATGTGGTACCGGCCGTGCTGTAAACTGCAGCCTGGTGCCAAAAGAGGGGTCCACTGCGCCGGGCGGTGCTGCGCCGCCTGGTCGCGGGACCATGCCCTAGCTCCCCTCATTGCCCCCTCCGCCCCCTCTAGCGAGTGTACCCGAAGCTACCAGGCGCCAACTGACAGGCGGCTCACAGGAACCCTATCAGCTTAGCCCCTTCAGCTTCCTGGCTTCGCGGGTGAGCGCTGGCACCACCTGGAAAAGATCGCCCACGATGCCGTAGTTGGCCACCTTGAAGATGGGGGCTTCGGGATCTTTATTGATGGCCACTATATATTTCGAAGATGACATGCCCGCCAGGTGCTGGATGGCCCCGGAGATGCCGCAGGCAATGTAGAGCGTGGGATTCACCGTCTTGCCAGTCTGGCCCACCTGGTCGGAATGCGGCCGCCAGCCAGCATCCACTGCGGCGCGGGAAGCGCCCACGGCGGCGCCCAGCACTGCCGCCAGCTCCTCTAGGATGCGGAAGCTCTCTGGCCCGCCCAGGCCCCGCCCACCAGAGACGATGATGTCCGCCTCTTTCAGGTCCAGCTTCCCCCCCTGGCTCTTGGAGAATTCCTTGAAAATCGTGCGCAGGTGCTCGCTGGCAGCGCCGCTGACTACCACCTGGGCGCTGCCAGCGCCAGCAGGTGCGGGGGGAAAGATATTGGCCCGCACCGAGATAATCGCCGGCTCAGAGGTGACGTGCAGCTTGGCCACTGCTTTGCCGGCAAACACCGGCCGGCGCACCACCACCCCTTCGGGGGCCAACTCCACGCTGATAACGTCGCCGGCAACGCCGGCCTGGAGCCGCGCCGCCAGGCGGCCGCTCAGGCTGCGCGCATTGAAGCTGGCCGGGAAGAGCAGGAGCCGCGGCTGGTGAGTCTTGACCAGCTGCGCCAGGGTGGCGGTATACCCCTCTGGGGTGAAGTGGGCCAGCTTGGCATCGTCCACCGCATAGACTTTCTGGGCTCCATGGTCCCCTAGCTGGCTGGCCAGGGGCGTCACCTGCTGCCCCAGGAGCACTGCCCCGACGGTGTGTCCTAGGGACTGGGCAGCAGTGATGAGTTCCCAGGTGGTTTTCCCCAGGCTGCCGCCTTGTTGTTCAGCGTAGATCCAGTGCTCGGCCATGTCCTAGACCACCTTTGCCTCATGATGTAGGAGATTCATGAGCTCCTGGGCCGCCTGCTCGGCGTCGGCCTTGATCAACTTGCCGCTCTGGCGCGGCGGCGGCAGGGCTAGCTCCAGGAGCGCTACCTGGGGCTGTGGGGTAAGCCCCAGTGCCCCCTGGGTGACGACCTTGATCGGCTTCTGCTTGGCCTTCATGATACCCGGCAGCGATGGGTAGCGCGGCTGGTTCAGGCCCTTGGTGCACGTAATAACCGCCGGCAAGGGCAGTTCCACAATGGCCCGGCCGCCTTCAATGTCCCGGTGCGCCGTCACCTTGAGCGGGCCGACTTCCAGCTTGATGACGATGGTAGCGTCGGGCAGGCCCAAAAGCTCGGCCAGCGCCGGGCCCAGCTCGAAGCAGTCATCATCAGTAGTCTGCCGGCCAGTGAGGATCAGGTCAAAGTTCCCTTCAGCGTGAATCATGGCTGCCAGGGCTCGGGCCGTGCCAACCCAGTCCAGGCCCGCGAGCTCGGTGAGGTGCACTGCCCGGTCAGCGCCCATAGCCAGCGCGGTCCGGAGCGCCTCAGTGGCCCGGGGCGGGCCGACGCAAAACAGCACGACCTCACCGCTGCCAGCGGCGCTTCGGATCTTCAGCGCCTCTTCCACGGCGTACTCGTCGTAGGGGCATAAGACGAACTGCACCCCGGTCTCATCAATGGACAGGTTGTTGGGGGCGACTCTGATCCTGGTGGCAGTATCCGGCACCTGTTTTACACAGACGGCGATTCGCAAAACGACCTCCCTAGCCCAGCAGGTGGCGGGCAATCACTAGGCGCTGAATCTGGTTGGTGCCCTCGTAGATCTGGTTCAGCTTGGCGTCGCGCATCAGCTTCTCGATGGGGAACTCTTTGGAGTAGCCATAGCCGCCGAAGAGCTGCACGGCGTCGGTGGTGGTCCGCATGGCCACATCTGAGGCAAAGAGCTTGGCCATTGCGGACTCCGTGCTGTGCGCCATGCCCTGATCAGCCAGCCGCGCTGCCTGGTGG
>JACQHA010000329.1 GCA_016199255.1 Deinococcus sp. | reverse complement strand
GTGTTCACCCACCTGCCCTCTAATCTGCTCTTGATGAGCATTCCTTTAGCTCCCAGCTTGCCCCTGGCTATTGGCCTGCTCTTAGCCCGGCACCTACTAGCGCAAATGGATGTGCCGGCCCGGCAGGCCTACACCGTGGCGGTGGTGGACCCTGAAGAGCGCACGGCAGCAGCGGCTGTCACGAGCTTAGTGCGCCAGCTGGCGCAGGCAGCTGGCCCGACCCTGGCTGGGCTGGCGCTGGGCAGTGCAGCGCTGGGACTGCCCTTCTTCCTGGGCGGCGGATTGAAGGTGGTCTACGACCTGTTGCTCTACGCTAATTTCCGCCAGGTGCCGCCAGTGGCTGGTGCGCCCCAGCCTAAGCCAGCTACTAGCCGGGGCTGATCACTCTGAGGCGATCTCCGCGTAGCGCTCTACCACTGACTCGTCGGGCTTGGCGCCCAGCAGCCCCATCAGTTCCACTATCAGCTTGGCTTTATCCTCGGCGTCGCGCTTGCTCCACGTGCGGCTCTTGATTTCCACGAAGTGGTGCGGGGTGGCCGGGCGCAGTAGCCGGTCCAGGTTAATGAAGAATTCCACGCCACGGTACACCACCAGCCAGCGGCGGCGGTCTTTTTCTACCTCGCGTTCAGAGGCAGGCTGGAAATATTCCCGGTAGAAGCGGAGCGATTGGGTCGCTGGGGCAAGATAGCGGGACCGGAAGAGCAGGACGGAATTCTCAAATTCCCGCTCCTTCGATTCGCCAATCAGGGTGAGGCGGTAGCGGGTTCCGGTGACGGTGCCTTTCTCGTCCAGGAAATCATCTTCCCGATAGCGCAGCTGGTTCTTTTCTGGTTCGGCGAACCGGAAGTAGGTGTCGAACTCGTGGTAGTGCGCTTTGCGGATGATGGTAATTGCATCCGACTGCAGCCCGTCCAGCACTCGCTGCGGGTCGGCTGCCCGGGCTTTGACTTGCACCTCGAAACTCTCTTCCTGGGTGACGCCGCCAATGGCCACTAGTTTGCTCAGGACGCTCTTTTCCCGCTGGATGAGGAAGGCATCAATGCGCCGGGCATAGTCCCGGGCCGCCTCGGTGATGGCGGTTTCATCGAGGGTGAGCAGCTGGCGGTCCCGCATCAGCCACTGGCCGTTCACCATCACGTCAGTCACGTCCTGGGCGTGAGCAGCATACACCAGTTGGGAATAGATGGCGTTGCAGTCGCGGCTGAACTTGGGAGAGTTGTGCAAGGGGCCCAGGTCCACAGTAGCCAGGTCGGCGCACTTGCCCGCTACCAGCGAGCCAGTGAGATGGCCGATATGCAGCGCGGCCGCTCCCAGGCGAGTAGCCATTTCCAGGGCGCGGCGCGCCGGCAGGGCGGTGGGGTCACCGCTAATGCCTTTGGCCAGGAACGCTGCCAGCCGGGTCTCCTCAAACATGTCCAGGTCATTGTTTGAGGCCGGGCCGTCGGTGCCAATGCCTACGTTCAGGCCCAGCTCCAGCATCTTCACCACCGGCGCTACCCCTGAGGCTAACTTCAGGTTGCTGCTGGGACAGTGCGCCATGCCACAGTTGGCTTTATGCAGGGTGTGCATCTCGCCTTCATCAATATGCACGCAGTGGGCCGCCAGGACCTTGGCGTCAAACAGGTTCTGCTTCTTCATCCACGGTACCACCGGCATGTTGTGGGCTTTGCGGTTATCCGCCACTTCAAAGGAAGTCTCGGCAATATGGGTGTGTAGCGGCACGTCAAATTCTGCTGCCAGCGCGGCGCAGGCTTGCAGGATTTCCGGGGTGCAGGTATAGGCGGCGTGGGGGCCCACCGAGGGCACAATGAGTGGGTGGTCTTTCCAGCGCTGGATGAAATCTCTGGTATAGGCCAGGCTCTCCTCGTAACTGCTGGCATCTGGCGTGGGGAATTTAAGTATGGTCTGGGCGCACACCGCACGCATCCCGGCTTCGGCCGTGGCCCGGGCCACGTCTTCTTCGTAGTAATAAAGGTCGGCGAACGAGGTCACCCCCGACCGGATCATCTCGGCGC
>JACQHA010000330.1 GCA_016199255.1 Deinococcus sp. | reverse complement strand
GGCGGCCCGGCTGGGGCTGGACCAGCCCATCCCGATCCAGTACTTCAGCTGGCTAAGCCAGGTGGCCCAGGGGTATCTGGGGGAGTCATTTGCCTACAAGGCGCCGGTGGCGCAAGTAATCAGGCCCTTTATCTTCAACAGCATGAGCCTGGTGGTGGTGTCCATTCTCCTCACCTGGATTGTGGCTGTGCCTTTTGGGGTGTACTCGGCAGTGCGGCAGTATTCCCTGGGGGATAAATTGGGAAGCTTCTTCACCTTCTTTGGGCTAGCTATCCCCAGGTTCTTCTTCATCCTGGTGCTCATCGCCCTGGTCTTCCGGCTCCAGCTCCCACTGAAGTCCGCCTACGAGAACAACCCGGCGCTGCGGCCGCTATTGGACACCATCACCTTTGCCCCGGAGCGGGGACTGCTCTTCCCCACCGGCGGCATGCGCACTATTGGCGAGTACGATACCTACTCGCTTTTGGGTAAGCTGGCGGACCGGTTCTGGCACCTGATCTTGCCCGCTGTGGTAATAGCTACCAGCACCATGGCGGGATTGGTGCGGGTGATGCGCGGGCAGATGCTAGAGTTCCTGCGCTCTGACTTTATCCGCACCGCCCGCGCCAAGGGGCTGGCGGAGCGCACCGTGATCTATAAGCACGCCCTGCGCAACGCCATCACCCCCTTCATTGCCGGCATTGGCGGGCTGCTCCCTGAATTGATCGGCGGCGCCGGGCTGGTGGAGTTTGTCTACCGCTGGCCAGGCATTACCCCGAGGCTCCTCGACGCGATTACCACCACTGACGTGTACATGGTCATGGGGTTCCTGACCCTGTCCACCTTCTTGCTGATGATCGGGAACCTGATCTCTGACCTGCTGCTGGCCGTGGTGGACCCGCGCATCAGGTATAGCTAACATGGCCCAGAGAACCCTTACCCATTCCGTTCCCATTGACCTGAAACAGGGCCTGGGAGAGTCTAAGAGCCAACTGGTCATTGTCTGGCAGCAGTTCCGCAAGCACCAGCTGGCCATGATCGGTGGCGCCATCCTGATCGTCCTTTACCTGCTGACCGCCACTGCCGATTTCATCGCCCCCTATGGCGAAACCACCGCCTTCCGCCGTGCCCCAGACCGTTACCTGAACGCTCCCCCCGCCACCATCTACTTCCGCGCCCCAGACGGCAAACTGACCCGCCCCTTTGTCTACCCGGTGACCGGGGTGAGAAACCCCCGGACCTTCCGGCTAGAGTACACTGAAGACCGCACCACCCCCTACCCCATCTACTTCTTCGTGCGCGGCGCGCCCTACAAGGTGTTCTTCGGCCTGTTTACCAGCGACATCCACCTATTGGGGGTGGAGAGGCCGGCGACCATGTTCCTCTGGGGCACTGACCCTAACGGCCGCGACCTGTTTGGGCGCATCTGGTTCGGCGCCAGAGTCTCGCTCACAGTGGGTATCTTCGCTGCCCTGCTGGCGCTCTTCCTAGGATTACTGATGGGCGGGATCGCCGGGTATTACGGCGGTGCTGTGGACAACGTTATCATGCGCATGGTGGAGGTGCTGTTCGCCATCCCTGGCCTGTTCCTGCTGATTACCTTGCGTACTATTTTCCCAGTGACCCTGAGCCCCAACGTGACCTACATTTTGGTGATCAGCATCCTCAGCCTGGTGGGCTGGGGCGGCTTAGCGCGGGTGATCCGCAGCATAGTGCTGTCGCTAAGGGAGATGGATTATACCCAGGCGGCGCGGGCCCTGGGCGCCGCCGATGCCCGGATCATTGTGCGGCACCTGCTCCCTGGCACCCTGCGCTATGCCCTGGTGAGCCTGACCCTGGACATCCCTGGCTTCATCTTGCTCGAGTCGGCGCTGAGCTTCTTAGGGCTAGGGATACAAGAGCCCCGGGCCAGCTGGGGGCTGATGCTGTCGCAGGCCCAGGAGGGTGGCCTGGAGACCTTTGCCGCCCGGCCCTGGCTCTTGCTCCCCGGCTTGTTTATTTTCCTGACGGTGCTAGCATATAACTTCCTGGGCGACGGCCTGGCCGACGCCACCGATCCGAGGCTCAGGCATTAATTGGAGGAAACGTAGTGACCCAGAATGACGTGCTCCTAGATGTGAAGGGGCTGAAAACCTACTTCTACACCGATGACGGCGTGGTGAAGGCTGTGGACGGCGTAGACTTCCACATTAAGAAGGGCGAGACTCTGGGCATGGTGGGCGAATCTGGCTGCGGCAAG
>JACQHA010000011.1 GCA_016199255.1 Deinococcus sp. | reverse complement strand
TGGCGGTGTCAAGCCTGGAGGACATGGAGACGCTCTTCAATGGCATCAATCTGGAACAGGTCACCACCTCCATGACCATCAACTCCCCGGCGCCGGTGCTGTGGGCTTTCTACTTGGCTATGGCGCAGCGCCTGGGCTACGATTGGAGGAAGATCAGCGGCACCATCCAGAACGATATTCTCAAGGAGTATATCGCTCAGAAAGAGTACATCTTCCCTCCCCGGCCGTCGCTCCGGCTGGTGATCGACACCTTCGAATACGGCACCACCGCAGTCCCCAGGTGGAACACCATTAGCATCTCCGGCTACCACATCCGGGAAGCTGGCTCCACCGCTGTCCAAGAACTGGCATTCACGCTGGCCAACGGCTTCACCTACGTCCAGGCCGCAGTAGAGCGCGGCCTGGACGTAGATCAGTTCGCGCCGCGTCTCTCTTTCTTCTTCAATGTGCACAACGACTTCTTTGAAGAGCTCTGCAAGTTCAGGGCGGCCCGGCGCATCTGGGCTCAAGAGATGCGACAGCGCTTTGGGGCCAAAGATCCCCGCTCCTGGACGCTACGCACCCATGCCCAGACCTCAGGGGTGAGCCTGCCAGCCCAGCAGCCTGAAGTGAACATTGCCCGGGTGGCTATCCAGGCGCTGGCGGCGGTGTTGGGTGGGACGCAGTCTTTACACACTAATGCCTTTGACGAGGCACTGGCGCTGCCCACTGAAGACGCAGCCAGGATCGCCTTACGCACCCAGCAGGTGATTGCCCATGAAACCGGGGTAGCGAACCTGGCCGACCCGCTGGGTGGCTCGTATTACGTGGAGTGGCTCACGAAGAAAATGGAAGGTGAAGCGTATCGCTACTTCCAGCGCATTGACGCCCTGGGGGGAGTGATTCCCGCTATTGACGTGGGCTTCTTTGCCCAGGAGATCGGCACCAGCAGCTACCGTTACCAGCAGGAAACAGATAGCGGCCAGCGTACTATAGTGGGCGTGAACGCTTTCCAGCTGCCTGAGGAGCCAGCGCTGCCGCTGTTGCGTATTGACGTCAGCGCCGAGCGCTCCCAGGTGCAGCGCTTGACTGAATTACGACAGCGCCGGGACCCAGGGCGCTGGCAGCAGGCGCTGGTGCAGCTGGGCCACGCCGCCCGCGCAAGTGAAAACACCATGCCGGCGCTCATTGAGTGCGCCCATGCCCAGTGCACCTTAGGCGAGATCATGGCGGTGCTGAAAGTGGAGTTCGGCGAGTACCGGGAGGCGGTGGCCTTCTAATGTCGGAGCCACGGATTAGAGTGCTAGTGGCCAAACCTGGCCTGGATGGCCATGACCGGGGGGCCAAAATCATTGCTCGTGCCCTGCGCGATGCCGGCATGGAAGTGGTCTATACCGGGTTGCGCCAGACCGCGGAAATGATTGTCTCTGCCGCCATCCAAGAAGATGTGGATGTGATCGGTCTCTCGATCCTCTCGGGGGCGCACCTGCACTACACCACAGAGATCAGCCGCCTGCTTCAAGAGCAGGGTGCCAGTGACATCTTGCTCTTTCTCGGCGGGATCATCCCCACTGAAGACGTCCCGCGGCTCGTAGCCCTGGGGGTGAAGGGGATCTTTACGCCTGGGGCTTCCACTGCCCAGGTGGTGAGTGCCATCCGCCAGGCGGTGGTGGAGAGGCATTGAAACCCCTTGACCTGGCCCGCCAGGCGGCGCAAGGCGACCGCCGCGCCTTGGCCCAGCTCCTGTCGTGGGTGGAAGACGATTGCCCTGAAGGCCGGGCCGCGCTCTCAGCATTGGTAGAGCCCGCCCAGCCGGCGTGCGTCATTGGCATCACAGGCAGCCCGGGCTGTGGCAAGAGCACGCTGGTCGATGCCCTGATTGCGCACTTGCGCCAGCAGGACCTATCAGTGGCGGTGCTGGCCGTGGACCCCTCCAGCCCCTTCAGCGGCGGGGCGATTCTGGGTGACCGCATCCGCATGAGCCGCCACTTCCTGGATCCCGGGGTGTTCATCCGCTCCTTGGCCAGCCGGGGCAGCCTGGGTGGCCTGGCGCCTGGGGTGCCAGCGGCCCTCCGGCTCTTCGGCGCTGTGGGCTTCCCCTGGGTGCTGATTGAAACGGTGGGCGTGGGGCAGAGCGAGATCGACGTGGCGGAGATTGCCGACCTGTGCGCTCTAGTACTCTCCCCTGCCACCGGCGATGGGATCCAGGCTTTCAAAGCGGGCATCCTGGAAGTGGCGGACGTCGTGGTGATCAACAAGGCCGACCTGGACGGGGCTCTGGAGCTGGAGCGCGAGGTCAAGGCTACCCTAGCTCTGAGCAGTGAGCCACCGCCAGTGCTGCGCACCGTGGCCCTCAGTGGCGAGGGCGTTGACCAGCTGTACGCTGTACTGAGCCAGCTCTGGACCACCTTGCGCGATACCGGTGGCCTGCAGCAGCGCCGCCGCCGTCGCACCCGCTATGAGGTGGCAGCGGCCCTGAGGCAATTGGCCAGCCAGGCGCTGGCGGGCGCCGAGGCGGTCTTCGAAGCGGTGGAGGACGGGAGGCTCTCAGCGCAGGCGGCAGCGGAAAGGCTCCTGGCACAACGGCACCAACAGGGATGAGGCCACGCTGGCCAGCGGTTAGTGCGGCAGAATGAGATTTTTGGCAATTACCCGTAACTGGTTCTGGCACCTGGCCCTGTGGGCTGTACTCTGGCTGGCGTTTACCCTGGGCCCGGTGTACGGCGTACTGGCCTGGGGTAGCGTGCTCCTCCTCTGGGCTCTGGGAGGGGGGCTCTCCAAAATGGCGCGCCAGGCCAAGCTCCGGGGCAGCCGGCGGCCTGATGCCGAACTGGCGCGCCAGCTGGTGGCACTTTACGAGGGCATCCAGGGTGCCTTTATCTTGGAGGGCCGGGGCCGGGGAGTCTGGCTCTACCGGGGACAGGTGTTTCTCGAGGCCGGAGCGGCCAGCGGGCTGGCGCCCCGGGAGCGGCTGGCCTACGCGGTGCAGCGCATTGAATTCGCCATGCAGCACAGCCGCCAGGTGAATCGCTTCCTGAGCTATCTGTTGTTGCTGGCGCTGATTGCCCTCCTGGCGCTCGTTACCCTGGCGCTGGTCACTCGAAGCCTGGGCCGGGAGCTGCCCGGCTGGGAGGCGCTGCTGCCAGTCGTGGCGATCCTCAGCCTGGGGGTGCCAGCTTTCTTTCCCGATCTCTTCGCCCGGCGGCACCTGTTCCTGGCAGACCGGGCCAGCGCCCAGGCGGCGGACCCCCAGGCCCTGGCCACTGCCCTGAGCAAGCTGCGCGCCCAGGAGGAGATGGTGGGCTGGTACCAACTCCTGCCGGCCCGGCCCTCAGTAGCGGAGCGGATCCGGCGCCTGGGCGCGGCTGCGCCCCGCCCCCGGCCAGCAGCACCCCAGCGGGTCCTCCCGCCCACCCCACCAGCGCCGCTGGTGAGTGAGCGCCCCAGTAACGGCGCTGCTTCCTTCTTGGAGCCGCCCAAGAGCTGGCGCGCCCCAGAGACCAAGCCCCTGCCTGAGGAAGACGAGCCGCCAGTAGCAGTGCGGGAAGAAGAGCGCCACCGGCGCCTGAGGCGCTGGTGGCGGCGCTGAGCCCGGCAGCGCCGGGCGAGATTGTGGTGGGCGGTGGTGGATTTGAACCACCGGCTTCGTGCTTGTAAGGCACGCGCTCTGCCACTGAGCTAACCGCCCTCATGCCCCCAAGGGGAGTCGAACCCCTGCCGCCAGCTTGAAAGGCTGGCGTCCTGACCGCTAGACCATGGGGGCGCCGCTGGTGGGCCGTACTGGACTCGAACCAGTGACTCCCTGATTAAAAGTCAGGTGCTCTACCGCCTGAGCTAACGGCCCCGCGCCGAGCGGTGGCAGTGTACTCGCTTGTGGCAGGCAGGGTCAAGGCATTGGCCAGCTGCCCGCAGGCGGCGCCAATCTCCTGACCCCGGCTAAAGCGAATGGACACGTTGACATTGCAGCGACGCAGCGCTTCGGCAAAGGCCGACACCCCCCGGCGGGAAGTGGGAGACAGCGCAATGGCTGGCACCGGGTTGAGGGGGATCAGGTTTACATGGGCCATGAGGCCCTGGAGCAGCGCCCCCAGCTCCCGGGCCAGCTCTAAGCTGTCGTTCTTTCCCCGGATCAAGGTGTACTCAAAGCTCACGCGGCGGCCGGTCTCCGCCTGATACTCTTTGACCGCATCCATCAGGTCGTCCAGGGGATAGCGCCGCGCCAGGGGAATGAGCGCCTGGCGCAGCTCCTGGTTGGGAGCGTGCAGCGATAGGGCCAGAGTGACGCTCAGGTTTTCCCGCGCTAGCCGCCTGATGGCTGGGCTGATGCCCACTGTAGATAAGGTGATGCGCCGGTGCGAGAGATGGAGCGTCTCTGGATGGGTGAACAGGCGCAGGGCGCGCACCGCGGCATCATAGTTCAAGAGTGGCTCGCCAATGCCCATGAGTACCACGTTGCGCACGGCCTGGGGCGAAACACCACTGGCCAGGGCGCAGCTCAGGTGCTGATCCATCATCTCGGCAGCAGTCAGCGGCCGGCCGCTTAAGAGCCCGCTGGCACAGAACACGCACTTCACCGGGCAGCCGGTCATGGTGGAGAGGCAGACGGTGATGCGCCCCCGGTACGGCATGTACACCGCTTCGGTGGAGGCGCCGTCGCTTAAGGTGAACAAATACTTCACGCTGCCATCAGCGCTTTCGCTGCCGGCCCACTGCACCACCTCGTTCAAGCGGTAGCGCTGAGAGAGCTCCTGGCGCACGCTCTTGGGCAAATCGGTCATGTCCTGGAACTGGCGCACTCCCCGGTACACCCAGCCCAGGAGCTGGCTGCGCCGGTACCCAGCCAGCGCCACTTCCTGGGGCAAGAGGCCTTTCAGGGCAATGAGCTGGGTCATATCAGAGTCGAAGGTTTCCTTCATCGCGGCTATTTTACACGTTGTGGCTTGAGGCTGGGCCGGGTTATAATCACCCATTGGACATCAGAAGCTAGGTAGTCGGAGAAGGAGGTAGGCTGTGCGGATCGTGCTGCTCGCTCTCGCTGTGGGGACGCTGGGGCTGGTGTCAGGTGTGGCCCAGCCCGGGGCGGTGCGCCTCGGTGTCTTTGGGGACCTGGCTGGTCCAGCGGCCTTTTTAGGCCAGGCGCTGCTGGATGGCACCACGTTGGCGGTGGAGCAGATCAACGCCCAGGGGGGCATCTCCGGGAGGCAACTGGAGCTGGTGGTGCGCGACGCCAGTACCTCCGACCGGGCGGTGCAGGCTGTAGAAGAGCTGATCTTCACTGAAGAGGTCCTTCTGCTCTTCGGCGGCACCAACACCACCCCGACGGCGGCTACGCTGGACACCGTGGAGGAATCAGGGGTACCGCTCTACATCCCGGTTGCCACCGGTGATATTCTCACTAACCCCTGGCGGCACAACGTGTTCCGGGCGTCGATCTCCGACGCTTTCACGCCCTTTCTCTTAGTGCGCTACATCGCTGATACCTTTGCTGGGCGGCGGGTCGGGTTGATGTTTGAATCGACCGGCTACGGCACCGGCGGCGCCAGCCGGGTGCGGCTGGGGCTGCGCACCTTTAACCTCGCCCTGGTGGCTGAGGTCAGCTACAACCAGGGGGACCGGAACTTCGTGGCCCAGATCCAGACCCTGGCCCAGGCCGGGGTGGAGGTGCTGGTATTCTACGGGCTGACCCCAGAAGCCATCCCAGCCCTCTTAACCGCCCAGCAACTCGGGTTCTTGCCCACGGTGGTTGCCTCCGCCGGGGTGGTAGCCGGGTTGCCCCGGGATTTCTTCGCCCTGGCCGCAGCCTTCAATTTAGTGGCGCCGGTGTTTGTGGTGAACCCCCCCCAGGTGGGGCAGCCGCAGTTTGATAATCCCCAGCTGGCGGCGCTGCGGCAGC
>JACQHA010000331.1 GCA_016199255.1 Deinococcus sp. | reverse complement strand
TGGAGCTGGTCCAGCAGGCCTGCCGCTATATAGCCAACCTGGAAGGTCCCCTGACGCTAGGTGCCCTCAGCACCCGGCTGGGCATCAGCCCCTACCACCTGCATCGCACCTTCAAACGGATTATGGGCATTACCCCAAGGCAGTATGCTGAAGCCTGTCGCCTGGGCCGGCTCAAGGCACAGCTCAAAGGAGGAGCAGCAGTGACCACAGCGCTGTACGACGCTGGATATGGTTCCAGCAGCCGCCTCTACGAGCGGGCGCCTGAGCAGCTGGGGATGACACCTGCTGCTTACCGGCGAGGTGGCCAGGGCATGCGTATTAGCTACACCATTGTGGACTGCCCCCTGGGCCGCCTGCTGGTAGCAGCCACAGCGCGGGGCATCTGTGCCGTCAGCCTAGGTGATTCTGACCGTGCCCTGGAGGCTGCTCTCGGGAGCGAATACCCTGCGGCTGAGATCCAGCAGGACCGCACCGGCCTCAGCCAGTGGGTGAGCACTCTCTTGAACCATCTCAGTGGCAAGCAGCCGCACCTTGACCTGCCCCTAGACGTACAAGCCACTGCCTTCCAGTGGCAGGTCTGGAAGAAGCTGCGGGCTATTCCCTACGGCAGCACTTGCTCCTATGGGGAGATTGCCCAGGCCCTGGGCCAGCCTACAGCGGCCCGCGCCGTAGCCCGGGCCTGCGCCACTAACCCGGTGGCGCTGGTGATCCCCTGCCAGCGGGCAGTGCGGGAAGACGGCAGCCTGGGGGGCTACCGCTGGGGCCTGGAGCGCAAGCAAGCCTTATTAACGCAGGAGCGCACTACACCTCCAGAAAGCAGTTCATGAGCAATAGCTCTCAGGCTAAGCCTATACCAGTAGCCGGCGAACCACTACCAACTGCTGCAGCAGCCTCTCTGCACCTCAGGCCCTACCACAGGGTAACCTCCCAGGGCCGTTTCGCGGCCCTTCGTGGGCTATCGCGGCCCTTCGCGATTCAGCTAACACGCTGTTGACAACCTGGCGAGGCTTGGATAACATAAAGCTGTCTTGGTGTGAAATCGTTTTCAGCAGCAATGAATCTCTGCGTCCGTCGAGGGAAATATGGCCTCCAGACCGCTGCAACTGAGCAAAGTGGGCTTCCACTGTAACCTTAGGGGGAAACCTGGCCTGAGAGGCAGGCCGGGTAGCAAGGAGAGACTACCAAGGAGGAAAGGAAATGCGACACGTACTGAGGCTCTTAAGCGTTCTAGCGGTGCTGGCGCTAGGCTTAGCCCCAGCCCAAGAAACCTACGTCACCTTTAACGCCGACGGGAGCATCACCATCAGGCTCTTGACTGATGATGAGACCGTCACCTTCGCCCCTGGCGAGCTGGGTAACCTGGTTGGGCCAGGCCTGCAGCCCTATGCCGGCAAGACCATCACGGTCACCACCAACTCCGGTGGGGTCATGGGCGGCATCTCCGGGCCCATCTACCAGGTGCGCCCTGCCTGGGAAGAGCTCACCGGCGCCAAATTGAACATAGTAGAGATTCCCCTGGGTGAGGCTTTCCCCCAGGTCTTCGCTGACCTGCAGCTGGGCACCGGCCAGTTCGACGGCTTCATTGTCGGCGCCGACTGGTACGGCGACCTGGTCGAGGGCGACTTTGTGGTGCCAGTGGATACCTACTTCGACAACCCCGGGTTCCCCACGTGGGACCGCAGTGGCTTCCCCCCATCGCTCCAGACCCTCTACACCTGGGGTGGCCGGTGGTACGGCACGCTGAACGACTCGGACGGGCAGGTGCTCTACTACCGCCGGGACATCCTCACTGACCCGGCGATCCAGGCTGAGTACCAGGCTGCCACCGGCCGCGCACTGGTGGTGCCGCCCCCCACCTGGGACGACGTGCTGTCCATTGCCCGGTTCCTGAATGGCCGCGACCTGAACGGGGACGGCGAAGGCGACAGCGGGGTTGTGCTGCACCTTAAGGTGAACGCCCAGGGCCTGTTCCACTTCATCTCGCTGGCGGTGCCGTTTGTAGTCACTCGGCCCAACCAGCCCTTCTGGTTTGACCCGGACACTATGGACCCGATCATCAACTCCCCCGGCCACGTGCGCGCCCTGGAGTTCCTGATTGAACTCTCCCAGTACGGCCCGGCGGCGCAGGTGGGTTGGGACCTGGGCGAGGGCTGGGACTACTTCCTAAGAGGCCGCGCCGCCTTTGTGTTTAGCTGGGGTGACGTGGGCTCGCTGGTGCAGATTCCTGAGCGCAGCGACATCAAAGGCAAGCTGGGCGCCTCCATCCTGCCTGGGGTGCGCGAGGTGTATGACACAGCCAGCGGCCAGTTCGTCGCTGTGGACCCGCCGAATGTGGTGGGCAACACCACCGGTGGCTCTTGGCACGGCATGATCAGCGTCCTGACCCCGAACCCTGACGTGGTGTACCACCTCTGGGCCACTCAGGCCACTCGGAGCTTCAGCCTGTGGAACGTGCGGCAAGGCTGGACTGGCGTGGATCCAGGCATGGCGTGGCACTTCGTGCCGCCCTATGGCAACGCCTCCCTGGAGGCGTACCTGAGCCAAGGCTGGAACGCGGACGACATAGTGGAGTACCACCGGGCCTACCGGGACAACTACTTCGCGCCGCTGAACCTGAGCTTCTTGCGCATTCCCGGCGCGTTTGAGTACCGGCAGTCGCTGGACCAGAACCTCTCTAAGGCCGAGAGCGGGCAGCTCACGCCGCAGGAGGCCTTGGACCTCACCTTCGCCCAGTGGCAGGAGACCACCGACCGGCTGGGCCGCGACCGGCAGCGGGCGATCTACCGCGCCTCTCTGGGACTGGAGTAGTGGGTAACTAGTAGGGAGTGTCTTGGGGGCGGCGGGTCAGACCCGCCGCCCCACTCCAGGACTGGAACGACTGTGCAGAAAAGCCCGATCAAATATGTGTTCCTGCTGCCAGCCGTGCTCTGGGTGCTGGCGTTTACCATTTTCCCCCTGATCTACTCGCTGCGCATTAGTTTTTACAACATACGCCTGGGCCGGAACGTCAGCGCCATCTGGGTAGGGCTGCACAACTTCGCCCGGGTGTTCACCGACTCGCGGGTGCAGGAGTCAGTGGTGGTGACCCTGGTGCTCCTGGTGACTACCGTTACTGCCCAGCTGGTGCTGGGCATAGCCCTGGCAGTGCTGTTCAACCGCCACTTGCCGGGGCGCTCGCTGTTGCGCACCTTGATGACCACGCCGCTGTTTGCCACGCCAGTTGCGGTAGGCCTCTTGTTCCTCACCATCTACTACGAGGAGGGGGGCTTTATAAACAGCATCTTGCCCTGGAAGATCCCCTGGATCTCCCATCCTCAATGGGCGTTGGTAGGGGTGGGACTCGTGGAGATCTGGCAGTGGACCCCGTTCTGCTTCCTGGTGTTCCTGGCAGCGCTGCAGTCGCTGCCCGATGAACTCTATGAGGCAGCCCGGCTGGATACCTCCTCAGGCTGGCGGGTGTTCCGTTCACTGACACTGCCGATGTTGCAGCCGGTGGTGATTCTCGTGCTGCTGCTGCGGCTCACCGAAGGTCTCAAAGTGTTCGACATCCCCTGGGGGCTCACCGGCGGTGGCCCAGGCACTGCCACCCAGACCTACTCCATGTTCACCTATCGAGCGGGCTTCCGGCACTTCGATTTCGGCTACTCCTCGGCGCTCGGATATGTCATGCTAATCGCTGAGATGATCGTCATCACCTTTTTCTTCAAGCGCATGCGCCAGGTATACGAATGAGGAGGGCGCAGTGACTACTGGGCGCAACGCGACGCTAACTGCTGTGGGCACTTCTGCCGTCACTCGCCGGGTGGTGCGGCAATGGCGGCAGGTGGGAATAGTGCTGCTAGCGTTCCTGGCCACTGCTGTGGCGGGGTTCCCCGTGTACTGGGCGCTATCTATGTCCCTGCGGCGCCCAGCAGACACGTTCACCGTCACGGGCCTGGGAGTGCCGTTCCTGCAATACCGGCCTACCCTAGAGAACTGGCGCACCGAGCTGTCAGTGGCGGAGACCTACCACGCCCTGCTGAACAGCACCGGCATTGCGGTGGCCACTACAGTGCTGGCGCTGCTCCTGGGGGTTCCGGCGGCGTACGCCCTGGCGCGGTTCCGCTTCCATCTCATTAAGAACAAGGACATTGTCACCTGGTTCCTGTCCCAGCGGGTACTGCCCCCGGTAGTGACGGTACTGCCGTTCTACCTGATTATGCGCACCCTGCATCTGCTGGACACCCAGGCGGCGTTAATTATTGCCAACACCACGTTTAATCTGCCCTTCGCCGTAGTGATCCTGCGCCAGACTTTCCTGGACCTGCCCCTGGAGCTAGAGGAGGCGGCACTGGTAGATGGCGCCACGCCGTTTAGTACCTTCTGGCACGTTGCTCGGCCCCTGGCGCAGCCGGCGATAATGGCTGCTGGGCTGATTATCCTGGCGTTTACCTGGAACGAGTTCCTGTTTGCCCTCACTATCGGGCGCCTCGACGCCATCACGCTGCCAGTGCGCATCGCCGGCACCGCCTATAGCGTCAGAGGCGTGCAGTTCTGGTACGTTTCCACCCAGGCACTGTTGGCCATCATTCCCCCTACAGTGCTGGCGCTCCTAGCGCAGCGCTACGTGGTGCGCGGGCTCACCCTGGGGGCAGTGAAGGGGTAGGCCGTTAACGGATGCGCCTCCGGCGCGCCGCTGATAATCTGATCGTTCCATCGCCTGGGCGCCCAATAGTAAGGGCATCAATCTGTTGCTGCCACCCGGAAGTGCCGGACAGCGGCGAGCAAGGCATCAGTGGGGCGACCGGCAGCGGTGGCGGCCCAACCAACCAGATCTGGACGGCCACCAAAGAGGACGATAACTGTACCGTCACGTGGTGGGCCTGGCCGGAGGCCACTGTCTACCCGCCACCCATGGGCACCTCCGGGGAGGAGGGCTGCGGAGGGGGCCAGTAGCCCCCTGGCTCCCTCTTTCCGGAGCCGGCGGGCCTCAGCCTGACAGGCCGCATAGCTCTTTGGTCCCCCAGTGAGGGTGCGGAGCAGGAGATTGGGGGTAGGCAACGGCTCGTTTTGGAGGTCGACGGCCCACACAGATCGGCGAATGGTCGCGAGGTCTTTGGGGTCTTTGATTTCCTCATGCCGCAGGAACTCGGCCCAGGCCCCATCGGGGGTGTCACAGAAGTAGTGGGCAGGTCCCTCACCTGGACCGTGCCAGCGCGCTGGGGGCTGGGCAGCACTCTCCCAGAGGAAGGGAAAACGGGGGTCAGCGTGCCGGAACCCGATCACGTCCCTGGCGAGGCAACCAGCGCCTCAGCAAGCTCCCAAACCTTCTTAGAGCCTGGGTCGTCAGGACTCCAGGCACCTGCCAGGAGTTCAGCAGGGGACCGGTCGCCCAGCAGCGCGCGCCTGCGCTCAAACCAGCGGCGGATCCCAATGTCGTTGTACGCCCCAGCTAGGTCACCGACAGCCAGCGCCAAGAAGTGCACGCGGGCGGCGACATCATCAGGGGTCCGCCGGGCACCCAAGGCGTAGCGACGCACGCTCACTACCGAGATCCCGAGGAGACGGGCCAAATGGTCAACTCCGAAAGTGGTGCGTAGGACCTGCCATTCAGACGCCGGCGCCGGACAAGCGAGCAGGTCCTCGGCAAGGTGCTGCAGGGTGGCGGTGAGCTGCGCAGGATCGCGGCTGTGGGGACGCTTGAGGTCCGCCAGCGCACTGCGTCCGATCCCAGCCCGGGCGATATACTCGACAACCTGCAGGATGGTCTCAACATCCAGGCGGTCAATGGTCTGGTTGTCAGGAAGGAGGCCCATCGCCTCGGCACGCCTGATAACAGTGACAGCCAACCGCGCCAGGCCTGGCGCGGTTGGCTGTCACTGTTATCAGGCGTGCCGAGGCGATGGGCCTCCTTCCTGA
>JACQHA010000314.1 GCA_016199255.1 Deinococcus sp. | reverse complement strand
GCCCAGAACCACTCCTTCCGCGACCACTACCTGGACCTGGCCTTTGACCTGTCCAAGGTGCTCTTCATCACTACCGCCAACACCCTGGCCACCATCCAGCCGGCGCTGCGGGACCGCATGGAGATCATTGAGCTGCCAGGCTACACCGAAGAGGAGAAGCTGGGTATCGCCCAGCGCTATTTGGTACCGCGGCAGCTGGCCGAGAACGGCCTCAAGCCCGGGCAGTTGACCATTGAGCCGGCGGCCATTAGCCTCATTATCTCCCGCTACACCCGCGAGGCCGGGGTGCGCAATGTAGAGCGGGAGATTGGCACTATCTGCCGCAAGGTAGCTACCAAGTTCGCTTCCCATACCCCCCCCGGCCCGGTCATAGTGCGCGCTGAGCAGGTGGAGGACTACCTGGGCCCTATAAAGTTCCCGCCAGAAACTGCCCGGCGCACCAGGGTGCCGGGGGTAGCCACGGGGGTTGCCGTCACCGCCGCCGGGGGCGACGTGCTGTTCATTGAAGCCATCAGCATGCCTGGCGCCAAGGGCTTTATGTACACCGGCCAGCTGGGCGAGGTGATGTCTGAGTCAGCCCGGGCGGCGTACTCCTACGTGCGCTCCCGCATTAAGGACCTGGGGGCCAGCCAGGACTTCTTCGAGAAGTCCGATATCCACCTGCATATCCCCGCCGGCGCCATTCCCAAAGACGGCCCTTCCGCCGGTGTCACCATGGCTACCGCCCTGGCCTCGCTGGCTACTGGGCGGCCAGTACGCAACGACGTGGCTATGACCGGTGAGATCACCCTCACCGGGCTGGTGCTGCCGGTGGGCGGCATTAAAGAGAAGGCGCTGGCGGCGCGCCGGGCCGGGGTGAAGACCTTCATCCTGCCCAAGCAGAATGAGTCGGACCTGAGGGAGATCCCCCCAGAGCTGCGGCGGGACCTGCACTTTGCGCCGGTGGAGACTGTTGACCAGGCCTGGGCGCTGGCACTGGAGCCCGCCAAGGCGTAGGCGCGTTAGCTCCGGTGTTAGATCGGCCCGATTTTTTGCCCATAGCCAGATTTAGCGTCCCGGACGTGAGAATCTGACAAGTTCGACTTCATCTTGGGTTGACTTCAGGTTTTTCTCAGGTAAATCCAGAGCGAAAGAGCTAGCCTGAAAACTGAGGAGGTCTCTGGTGATCTCCTCGGGCGGCCTGCCGGCACAGCACCTCTCTCGGTGTGTGCCGGCAGGAAACTAGCAGGCGGGGCCATGAGCCGTTGGGCATCTCGGCGGGTACGAGAGCGGGAAACTGCCGTGGGAGACAAGCGTACCCCACGTAAAAGGCGACAAAACGGGGAAGCGTCGCCACCTCCAGGCCAGCCAGGGCCACTTTGCAGTGGGTGTGGCCCGCACCGGGTTCGAGTCCCGACCCAACGGGCCAGTGGAACGCCGTCAATTTGATGCAAGCGCATGCGGTAGCCAGGAATGACCAGGCATCCCGCTGCCTGCGCCTTTCCCTGCAGCGGTGTGGGAAGCGGCAGGATATTCTACGTCGCCTCTACTCTCCCCCAGTAATGGGCTTTTGAAGATTGCGGTCCAGGAGGCGATCCACCTGCTGCGGCGCCAGGCCACATAATCCCAGCAGCCGGTAGTACCACACCCGCTTGCGCACGTACAGGTACCGCAGGTAGCGGGACGGCACCCCCAGGCCATAGCCCAGCCGCACCAGGAAGATCGTCAGCCAGTAGTACCACACCCCATCCTGGAAGCGGCGGGTATCAGCCTCCACCGGGAGGGGAATAAGCGCCGGCAGCGGCAGCTCCCGGGCCCGGCTGTAGCGCACCAGCCGCTCGGCCAGGGCAAAGTCCTCCATGATCTCCAGCTCCGGGAAACCACCTATTTCCTGAAACACCTCCCGGCGCAGGAACATGGCCTGGTCGCCATAGAACACTCGCCAGCGGGCGCTGCGGTAGTTGCACCATCTTTCGGCCAGCCGCAGCAGGCACCGCACCTGAGGTTTCGGCGGCGGAAAGCCAATCAGGAAACCGCCGCCCACTGCACCAGACGCCAATGCCTGCTGGATAGCCGAGAAGGCACCTGGGGGCAGCACTGTGTCAGCGTGTAAGAACAGCAATACCTTACCCACCGCCTGGGCCGCTCCCCGGTTCAGCGCGGCAGCACGCGTGGGCCGGGGCTCCTCCAAGACCACACAGCTGGGATAGGCCTCCTGCACTAGGCGCACCGTGTCATCACCAACCTGTGGGCGCACCACCACAACCACCTGGAGGCCGCTGCCCTGGGCCAGGACACTGTCTATAGCCCGCAGTACCTGGTGCCCCTCGCGGTAAGCGGGGACGATGACACTGAGCCAGGTCACCTGTGGAACGACGGCATCCTCCAGGCTACCCCCTTTCCCCTCCAACTACCGGTGGAAGTACGGCACCTGTCCCGGCGCATCCCAGAGCCGGCGCATTTCAGCATCGCTGCGGCACAGGGCAATGGCCATGCCAGCCATCTCCTGGGTGGTGACGTAGCTGCCCACCAGCGGCCTGTAGACACTGATGCCCCGCTGCTCCAGCAGTCGGTCCAGGGCGCGGTAGGCTATCAAGAGTTCCATCAGGGTGGTGGAGCCGGCGCCGTTCACGAGCGCCAGCACCTGGTCTCCTGGTTTAAACGGCAGATCAGTCAGAATGGCCTCGGCCATGAGCCGCACCGTCTGGTCAGCGCCGGGGAACTTCAGAATCTCCTTCCCAGCCTCGCCATGCACCCCCATGCCAATGGCCATCTGGTCAGCGCCCAGCTGGAACATGGGCTGGCCGGTGAAGGGCGAGGTGCCGGGGGCCAGTGCCACCGATAAGGTCCGGGTATTGTCTCGCACTCGCTCGCCCAGGGCTTTGAGCTCTTGTAGACTGGCACCTTCTTCGGCCCTGGCGCCCACAATCTTGTAGATGAACGTGGTGCCGGCAGTGCCGCGGCGCTGGCTCTCCTGGCCCTTAGGTGCCGAGGAGATGTCGTCGTACATCAAGAGCGGCTCCACCTTCAGCCCTGCCTCCTGGGCTAGGTCCAGCGCCAAGGTGGCATTCATCAGATCGCCCGCATGGTGCGAGACCAAGAGCAGCACCCCGGCATCGCCACAGACCGCCTTGATGCCCTCCAGGATCGCCTCTGGCCCAGGGGCAGCGAAGATGTCACCCAGGACGTTGCCGTCCAGCATCCCCTGACCCACCCAGCCCATGGCAATGGGCTCATGGCCAGCGCCATTACCAATGAGCATGGCCACCTGGTCGGGAGACTTGGGCCTGGCACGCAGGACGATGCGGGTGCCAGCCAGCCGTCGCACATAGTCCGGAAAGGCGCGCACGTAACCATCAATCAGTTCATCGCACAGGTTCTTGGGATCATTCATCAGCTTCTTCATAATTCCTCTGCCACCTCGGCCAGCGTCTCCCACACCAGCGCCATTGAGGTGGCCCCTGGGTCCTGGTGCCCCCGGCCCCCGCCTGGGGTAAAGCGCGCCCGGCCCCGCTGGGCCACCATGTCCTTGGTGGCCTCGGCACCAGCTCTAGCGGCCAGGGCCGCCGCCCG
>JACQHA010000313.1 GCA_016199255.1 Deinococcus sp. | reverse complement strand
CCGGTTTGACCAGCCGGCGAATGCTCTTTCTTTCGCCAACCGCCGCCGGCTGGAGATGGCCCGGGCCCTGGCTACTGATCCAAAGCTGCTGCTGCTGGATGAGCCAGCCGCCGGCATGAACCCGCGGGAGAAGCTGGAGATCAGCGATATTATCCGCCAGATACGGGACCAGGGGGGGTATACCATATTGGTGATTGAACACGACATGAAGCTGGTGGCTGGCATCTCTGACCGGGTGATTGCCCTGGACTATGGCCGGAAAATTGCCGAGGGCACGTACCAGGACGTAGCCAACGACCCTGGGGTAATCGAGGCTTACTTGGGCCGCCGGCACCAGGAGAAGAAGGAAAGCCATGCAGACCCAGCCTAGCACCCAGTCTGCCTTCGGGCGGCAGCCGCTACTGCGGCTCACGGGTATTGACACCTTCTACGGCCCGATCCAGATCCTGCGCAAGGTGAACATCGAGCTGTACGGGGGCGAGATGGTGTGCCTGTTGGGCGGAAATGCCTCCGGCAAGTCCACCACGCTGAAGACCATCCTGGGGCTAGTGCGCCCGGCCAAGGGAACCATCGAATTTCTAGACCGGCGCATTGAGCACCTGTCCACGCCGCAACGGGTCAAGATGGGCATGTCGCCAGTCCCCGAGAACCGCCGCCTTTTCCCCCGCATGACGGTGATGGAGAACCTGGAGATGGGCGCGTACTTGCGCAACGACCGGGCGGCTATCAAAGAAGACATGGAGCGGGTGTTCGGCTTGTTTCCCCGCCTGAAAGAGCGCCTGCGCCAGCTAGCTGGCACCCTCTCTGGCGGCGAGCAGCAGATGCTGGCCATGGGCCGGGCACTTATGGCCCGGCCCAAGCTGGTGCTCATGGATGAGCCGTCCATGGGCCTGGCGCCGATTTTTGTTGAGAAGATCTTTGAAATCATCAAGGAAATCAACCAGCAGGGCACCGCGGTCTTCGTGGTGGAGCAGAACGCCAACATGGCGCTCTCCATCGCCGACCGGGGCTACGTGCTCCAGACTGGGGAGATTGTCCTGGCAGATACGGCGGAGAATCTCAGGAACAACGAACTCATGCGGAAGGCATATTTAGGAGAGACGTAGGGTACACCACCGGCTCCAGTCCAGGCCCCTACAAGCTTCCCCCCGGAGAAGTGCTAGAAAGGCTGCTGGGTCAAGGATCAGCACACCTTGATACTCCTTGAGACTGCGAAGTTCCGTATCCCTGGTCACCAGGTAGCTTGCTCCAGCCTCTACTGCAGCCACTAGGTAGACCTCATCATCAGGGTCCTTCAGAGTGGTGGTCAACACCACTCTACCCGGTGTCAAGTATGCCTGGTCCTTTAAGCGACTGGTGAAGTCGGCTACCCTACCCTTGCTCCAGCCATGGAGCTGCCGCAGGTGCTCTCGCCCTAGCACTTCCTGAACCTCATCCAGGATTGCCGGAGAGACAACGAGTTCAAACACCCGCTCAACCTCGCCCCAAAGGCCTGAAGCTCTCAGGATGGCAGCAGCTAGTCCCTTGGGGTTCAACACTGCTGAGACATACTGGTTAGCATCCAGTACAATCCGGATCATTTCTGCCGCAGCTTGGCACGCCGGGCACGTCGCTCCGCCCGCACCTCGGATATGGCCCGATCTATAGCCGCCTCAATTCCAGCCGGGTCCTTATCCCGGTTCCGTTCCCAAACCTCTTCAATCATCTCGACCAGTGCCCGCCGGCTCTCTTCATAATGCTCAGCCACATGTACTGGTACAAGAGCGGCCATAGGCTGTCCGCGGCGGCTAATAATGAAATGCTCTCCTTTGAACTTCACTGCCTCCAATACAGCGCCTAACTCCACCCTGGCCTTTTCTGCACTGATCTCTCGGCGCATATCCCATACCCTCCACTCCCAAGAATACCATGAACCCATGGATTCAAAAGTAGGTCAAATGAAGACCCCCAACAGTCCCATGAAGCTGTGCTGATTCTCAGTTGCCCAACCTGCACCCAACTGGCCGCTTCAGCGGGCCTCTCTACGATCAGCTTATCAGTGGCGCACCGGAGGTGCATCCGTTAACCATCCGCTAACGGCCTGCCTCAACACATCAGGCGCGGCCCGGAGGCCGCGCCTGCGACGCACTCTGAACTGCTACGCCTTACGGCGCTGGCTGGAGGGTAGCCTGCACCTGAATAGTAGCCCCAGGAAGTACGGTGACATTCCCGATCACCGCCCGGAACCCCTCGGCAATGACCACCACTTCCTTTGCGCCTATATTGGCCTGGACAGTGAGCATGCCATTAGCGTCGGTGACACCCTTCAGGAAGCCATTAACGAACACTCGTGCACCGGCAACGTTCGAGCTGATCTGGATGAAGCCAGTGGCCGGTACCAGGTTGGCACTCACGTTCTCAGTAGCCCCAGGGGCTACCGTGACCTGAATGGTTTGGTCCTGGAACCCGGCAAGCTGGAACAGGATGTTGTAGTTACCAGCCGGAACACTGAAGGATAGCGCGCTGCCCGAGGGCGTGGTGCCCACGTCCTGGCCGTCGATGAACACCCGGGCGCCAGCGGGATTGCTGCTGATGTTCAGCTGCCCAGGCAGGGGCTGCAGGTTGAAGTTGACGTTCTGGGTCGTCCCAGCCTGTACCGCCACCGACTGAGTCTGGCTCTGGAACCCAGGCGCCGAAGCCGTGATGGTGACCGTGGTGCCGCCATTACGGGTAATGGTCAGCGGCGCATTCCCGACCACGCTGCCGTCCACGTTAATCGAGGTATTGGCAGCGTTGCTGGTGATGGACACATTGCCAGTGAGGGGCTGCAGGTTGAAGTTGACGTTCTGGGTCGTCCCAGCCTGTACCGCCACCGACTG
>JACQHA010000327.1 GCA_016199255.1 Deinococcus sp. | reverse complement strand
TACGTGGTCAGCGACGGCAGCAACAAGCCCCTCAGGGTGCACTTCCGCATGCCCTCCTTTGCCCACCTCCAGGCGTTGCCGGACATGGCCAAGGGCGCGCTCATTGCCGATTTGATTGGCATGATCGGCTCCATTGACATTGTGCTGGGGGAGATTGACCGCTAATGGAGCAGGTGCTGAGCGCCAGTACTCGCGAGAAAATCCAGGCCCACCTAGCCAAGTACCCCATCGCCAGATCGGCCATTATGGGCGCCTTCTGGCTGGCCCAGGAGCAGCTGGGCTATTTGCCCCGCCAAGCGATTCGCGAGGTGGCGGAGCTCATCGGCCTGAGCGAAGAGCAGGCGCTGGGCGTGGCCACTTTCTACACCATGTATTACCTGAAGCCCGTGGGCCAGTACCGGATTCACCTCTGCGCCACCCTGCCCTGCGCGCTGCGCGGCGCGGGCCAGCTCTACGATCTGCTGGTCAAGCGCCTGGGGATCAACGCCGGCGAGACCACTGCCGACGGCCGGTTCAGCCTGTTCAAGGCCGAGTGCCTGGGCTCCTGCGCTACGGCGCCGGCCGCGATGATCAACGATGACTACTGGGAGAATCTCGACCAGGAGCGGCTCAATAAGATCGTCGATGCGCTGGCTGCCGGCCAGGAGCCTGACCTGCCTAAGACCCTGAACCGCGTTGGCCCGGGTTTCACTGATGGCTCCGGCCAGAAGGAGGCGGCATGAGCGCCGTCGCCACCTTAAAGCCGGTGCTGTACCAGAACCTGGGGAAGCCCGATTCGCACACCCTCCAGGGCTACGTAGCCAACGGCGGGTACCAGGGCCTGAAAGTGGCGCTGGAAAAGAGCCCAGATGAAGTTATCAAGCTCGTCCAGGACTCTGGCCTGCGGGGCCGGGGCGGCGCCGGGTTCCCCACCGGGCTGAAGTGGAGCTTCATGCCCAAGCCCGGGGGGAACGGCTTCTTGTGCTGTAACTTTGATGAGTCCGAGCCTGGCACCTGCAATAACCGCTACCTGGGCGAGTATGACCCGCACCTGATGCTCGAGGGCTGCGCCATTGCCTGCTATGCCATTCGCGCCCCTATAGGGTTTATCTATATCCGGGGCGAGTACGTCCCTGCCTATCAGCGCTTGGCGCAGGCCATTATAGAGGCAGAGGCAGCGCACTACATTGGCCAGAACGTGCTAGGCAGCAACTTCTCGGTGCAGATCATCCTGCACCGGGGTGCCGGGGCCTAGATCTGCGGCGAGGAAACGTCGCTCATGAACTCCATTGAGGGACTGCGCGGCACGCCCCGCCTCAGGCCCCCCTTCCCGGCCCAGGCTGGGGTCTATGGCAGGCCCACCACGGTCAATAACGCCGAGACTTTGTGCAATGTGCCGCACATTCTCAAGAACGGCGTTGCCTGGTACCGGTCCATGGGCACCGAGAAGAGCCCCGGCACCAAGATCTTCAGCGTGTCAGGCCATGTGAACCGGCCCGGCAACTTTGAGATCGAACTGGGGAAGCTGACCTTTAGGGAGCTGATCTACGACCTCTGCGGCGGGGTGCCGGGGCATCGTCAGGTCAAGGCCTTCCACCCTGGCGGGTCGTCGGCACCACTGCTCAGTGGCGATCAACTGGATACCAAGATCGACTACGAGTCCATTGCCGCCGCCGGCAGCATGTTGGGTTCAGGTGGACTGATTGTCATGGACGACACTGTAGACCTCACCTGGGCAGCGCTGAACCTGGCCAAGTTTTACCACCACGAGTCCTGCGGCAAGTGCACCCCCTGCCGGGAGGGCTCAGGGTGGATGGTGGACCTCCTGGACCACCTCCATCACCAGCGCGGCAGTGCCCGGGACGTTGAGATGGTGGGCCAGATTGCCAAGAACTTGATGAACGGCAAGTGCTTCTGCCTCCTGGGTGACTCCTTGGGCATGTCAGTGGGCAGCGCGGTGCAGAAATTCCCCGGTGACTTCAGCGCCCACGTCGCCCAGCCCAATATGGGAAGGACCTAATGGCCGAGTTTGTCACGGTCACGATTGATGGCCAACAGTACCAGGCTCCTAAAGGGGCCGTGCTTCTGTGGGTAGCCAGAGAGCACGGCATTGACATCCCGTACTTCTGTGCCCATGAGTGCCTGAAGCCCGATGCCAATTGCCGCATGTGCCTGATTGAAGTGGAGAAGGTGCCGAAGCTGACCCCGGCGTGCGCCACATATGTGACTGATGGCCTGGTGGTGCGCACCCAGACCCCGGCGGTCCTGGAGCACCGCCGCTCCACCATCGAGTTCTTGCTTTTGAACCACCCCCTGGACTGCCCGATCTGCGATAAGGGCGGGGAATGCCCTTTGCAGAACCAGACCTACGGCCACGGCCCGCCCCACAGCCGGTTTGAGTTCGACAAGCGGGTGTTCCCGGTGGTGGATCTCACCCCGCTCATTGTGCTGGACCGGGACCGCTGCATTCACTGTAAGATCTGCATCAGGATCGTGGACGAGATCGCTGGCGAGCCCGTGCTGGACTTTGCCAGCCGGGGGAAGTTCACGGAGGTGTTCGGCAGCGCTGCCACCCCGCTTTCGGGCAACATCATAGATAACTGCCCGGTGGGGGCGCTCACCAACAAGGTGTTCCGCTTTGGCGCCCGGCCCTGGGAGATGAGCCATACCGTCACCACCTGCACCCTGTGCAGCCTGGGGTGCCAGATAGAGGGCTGGCAGCGTAGTGGCGAGTTCAAGCGCATTACCGCGGCTATTGACCCAGTGAGTAAAGAGCGCTGGATCTGTGACCGGGGCCGCTTTGGGCACGGTTTCCTGGCCAGCCCCGAGCGCCTGAAGACCCCACTAGTGCGCCAGGGCCAGGAGCTGGTTCCCTCCTCCTGGGAAGAGGCCCTGGGGCTCATTGCCCGGAAACTTGACGAGCGCCGCGCCCAGCCGCAGGAAGTGGGCGGCATTGCCGGCGCCCAGCTGAGCAACGAGGCACTGTATTTATTCAGCCGGCTCATGCGGGGTGTGCTGGGTAGCAACAACCTGGACCATCGCCTCTCCCCTGCCCCGCTGCCTGCTGAGGCCGATGTACGGGCTGCTCTTGAAGCAGCCAAGACCCTATTGGTGTTCGGCGTGGACCCCAGCCAAGCTGCTCCTCTCACCGACGCCTGGATCAAGCTGGCAGTGCGCAAAGGCCTGAAGCTGATTATCGCCACCCCGGCGGCGATCAACCTGGACCAGCGCGCCAGCCAGCACTTGCGCTATCGGCCTGGCAGCGAGGTCCAGGCGGTCGGGGCGCTCCTCAAGGCCATGGCGGAAGCCGGCCGAGCGGTGCCCGAGGTGGTCAATGTGGCTGCTACCGCTTTGGAGACCCTGCTGAACGCGACTGGTCTGGAGGCCCAGGCAGTACGTGCTGCCGCCGCCCTGCTGGGACCTGAGACCGCCATTCTTTACCGGGGGGTGCAGGTAGCCGCTGCCCTCGAGACCCTGGCAGCAGCACTGGGGACTCCGCACCCCCCCTGCTTCCTGCCGGAAGAGGGCAATGCCCGCGGGGCAGCGGACCTGGGCCTGGCACCAGATCTCCTGCCCGGCCGCCTTCCCCTGGCTGATGCCCGGGCGCGCGCTAAAGTGCAGAAGGCCTGGGGCCGGCTCAACGAGCGGCCCGGCCAGACTGGGGCGCAAATGCTGCAGGGCGGGGTGAAAGTGCTTTACCTGGCCGGGGTCGACCCAGTGCGATACAACGGGAACCTCAAGGCCACCTTGGGGCAACTGGAGTTCTTAATTGTCCAAGACATCTTCCTCACCGACACTGCCCGGCTAGCCCAGGTGGTGTTGCCGGCAGCAGCCAGCGCGCTGGAAACCCAGGGCACGGTGACCTCGCTATTGGGCAAGGTCCAGCGGCTGGAGCGGGTACTGCCCCCTCCTGGCGAGGCCCGGTCGGACACCTGGATCTTCGCTGAGCTGGCCAAGCGGCTGGGAATAGCGTTCCCCACCCGCATTCCGCAGATCTGGAGCGAGCTGGCCAGGGACGTGCCGGCCTACAGCGAGCTGAGATTCGACGACCTGGAAGTGAGCGGCGGCCGGCCCAAGACCGCCGCGCCCAAACTGGTACCCCGCTCACTCAATGGCGCCCAGGGCGAGCTGGGACGCTTTGGACTCTGGGTTACTGAAAAGCTCTTTGGCCCCCGCGCAGTACTAGACCGGGTGGTACTGCCCGATGGGGTTCGGGAGCTGCCGCAAGCTGAGTTGCATCCCGCTGACCTGGCGGCACTAGGAGTGCCAGCTGGGGGTAAGGTGCGCCTATCTAGCTCCAATGGCAGCTTGGCCTTGGTGGCTCAGGCCAGCACGCGCTGTCCCCGCGGGGTAGTCGTGGTGCCAGCTGGCACCCCAGGGCTCGGCGCCTTGGGCGGCACCAACCGGGTGAGCCTGGCAGCAGAGGGTGTATGATCGGACTCACTATACTGAAGACCGCGCTGCTGTTGGTGATTATGCTCACCGCTGTCTCCTATGTAGCCTATGCCGAGCGGCGCCTCTTGGCTTTCATTCAGGTGCGCCGCGGGCCGAACCGGGTTGGCCCGGCTGGGCTCCTCCAACCACTAGCCGATGCCCTGAAGTTCGTGTTCAAAGAGAGTATTCTCCCCAGCCGTGCTGACCGGCTCATTTACCTCCTGGCACCGCTTATGGCCATGGTGCCAGCACTTATGACCTTCGCCGTTATCCCAGTGGGGGGCCTGGGAAGCCAGCCAGTGTTGATCACCGATGTGAATGTGGCGCTCCTGTACGTGCTAGCCCTGGGATCATTAGGGGTGTACGGGATCATTCTGGGTGGCTGGGCCTCGGGCAGCAAGTATTCCATCTTAGGGGCGCTGCGCTCCACCGCCCAGCTGGTGAGCTACGAGCTGAGCCTGGGGGTGGCAGTGATGGGCGTGATCTTGCTCTCCGGCACCCTCAGCCTAGTGGGCATTGTGGAGCAGCAGCGGCAGTTTACCTGGTTCGTCTTCCTCCAGCCCCTGGGGTTCATCCTGTTCTTCATCGCTGCCATTGCCGAAACCAACCGGGTGCCCTTTGACTTGCCTGAGGCAGAGACCGAGCTGGTGGCCGGCTACCATACGGAATACTCCGGCATGCGCTTCGCCTTCTATTACCTGGCAGAGTACGCCAACATGATCACCGCCAGCGCCCTGCTCACCACCTTGTACTTCGGTGGCTGGCTACCGCCACCCATCCCCTGGAGCTGGCTGGACCAGATCCCTGGCCTGGTCTGGTTCCTCTTGAAGCTGGGCCTGTTCCTCTTCCTCTACATCTGGATCCGGGCTACCTTGCCCCGTCTCCGCTATGACCGGCTCATGGACCTGGGGTGGAAATGGCTGCTGCCCTTGGGGCTCGTGAACCTGGCAGTGACAGCAGTGGTGATGGCAGTAGTGGGCTTCAGATGAGGAGGCACTCATGATCGGTGCTTTGGTGAAAGGCATGGCGACCACGCTGTCGGAGCTGTTCCAGCCCAAGCGCACTGTCTCTTACCCCGAGGTACCGCCGGAGATCTTCCCCCGCTACCGGGGGCGGCACATCCTGCAGCGCCACGAGGATGGGTTGGAGCGCTGCATCGGCTGCTCGCTCTGCTCTGCCGCGTGCCCTGCCGATGCCATCTACGTCGAGGCAGCAGAGAACACCTCTCAGCAGCGCCACTCCCACGGCGAGCGCTTCGCCAAGGTGTATGAGATCAACATGCTGCGCTGCATTTTCTGCGGCTATTGTGAGCAGGCCTGCCCGGTGGATGCGGTGGTGCTCACCGCCCGGTTCGAGCTCGCCGACTATCGGCGCACCGACTTCATCTACACCAAGTCGGACCTGTTGGTGCCAGTGGGGACGCCGCCACTGGAGAAGCCGTAGGGCCTGAGGGAGGGGGAGGTATGGGGGAGAACTGCCATGGCTGAGATGGTGCTGTTCGCCCTGCTGGCTTTCGCCAGCATTGGCTCAGCAGTGCTCATGATTCTAAATCGCAACGTGGTGAAGTGTGTGCTGCTCCTCGTGGGCAACTTGCTGGCCATGGCGGTGCTGTTCCTCACCTTGCACGCCCAGTTCCTAGCAGTGGTGCAGGTGACCGTGTACGCCGGCGCCATTGTGGTGCTCTTCCTCTTTGTGGTCATGCTCCTGGATGTGCGCGGCACCAGTGTGGCTCACGCCAGTGGCTGGCAGCGCCCGGCGGCGCTGGCGCTTTCTATACTGCTCTTAGCTGCCCTGGCCACCAGCCTGGCGGCCGGGGCCATTACTGCCGCTAGCCAGCCGCCACCGGGAGCCGGCGGACCCAAGGAGATTGCCCAGTTGCTGTTTGGCCCTTACCTGATTCCCTTTGAACTGATTTCGGTGCTGCTCTTGGTGGCAGCAGTCGGAGCAGTGGTGCTGGTGAAGGGCCGGGAGGAGCGGCTATGATCCCGCCG
>JACQHA010000326.1 GCA_016199255.1 Deinococcus sp. | reverse complement strand
GTCCCCTGGGGCGACTTTCTCCAGGAGCTGCACCGCCGGCACCAAGTACCCCGAAGCCTGGGCGGTAATGGCTTTATCAGTGTTGCCATCACCTACAAAGTGGTAACTGGGAGACGGAGCATCAGGTGCTCCAGGGAGCATCTTCAGGTGTTTGAGCAGATTCTGGACGCCACGGGTATAGATCTGCACATCATGTTCCCGCACCCATCCGCCGCCGGTGGTCTCGGCATACAGCCACGGGATGCCCCGCGCCATCGCTGCTGAGATAGTGCGCCCAGGTCCCACCGAGGGGTGGCCCCACACTACCGGCGCACCGAAGCTGAAAGCGGCCTGCTGCGAAATCTGGCCTAGCTGGCTTGAGTCGTGGTAATAGCCCACCAAGGTAGCCATGGTGTACTTGGCACCGGCGCTGTGCAGATCCAACAGGAAGTCTGCTCTGGCAATCAGATACTGGTCTAGGGCATGGGCGATGCGGTCTGTGACGGAGCCGTCTGGGCTGCCGGGAAACACTCTGGCTAGGTTCTTGTGGTCAATGGGGCTTTCTCTAGTGCCAGCGGCGAACGCCGGCCCATTGGCCACAGGAACAGCCAGGAAGGTCCCATGCAGGTGAGCTGGGTCCAACTGACCATAGACCTCCCAAATAGCTCTCATTCCCTCGTACTCGTCGCCGTGTACCCCAGCCAGCACCAGCAGCGCAGGGCCCGCACTCCCCCCGCGCGCTACCAGCACCGGTAGCGTGACTGGGCTGCCGTCTGGCAGGACGGTGACTTCCAAGGTAAGGCCTTGCTTGGTGGAGCGGGGCAGGGCGTCCAGGTCAAAATCTGCTACGCGCACTATCCTGATCTCCGGTACAACATAAACTGGTGCCGCTCGAAAATCGCCTGCCTGAGCTGCTCTCTATGTTCCGGCTCCATGGGGAGAAAGGGCTGGCGCGGGTCGCCAGCGTGCATGAAACCACAGATGTTGGCAGTGGCCTTGTCAATCACCGGGTCCAGGTACCCAAGCTTCGTCAGCGGCACCAGCACCGCTTCGGCGAAGGCGTTGTACTGCTGCTGCCTGGCCAGAGCCTCTGGCCAGCACTGCTGGCTGGCCAGCTGGTACATCTGGAGGATGTACGGGGGATTCTGGACGGCCAAACCGCTCCAGCAGCCCCGGGCGCCGATCATCATGGCCGGCACCAGCCAGGGGTCTACTGGCATATGGGCCAGATCCGGGGTGCGCCGGCGCAGGTCCATAAAGAGGCGCCAGTCGTTGCCAGTCTGCTTGCTTCCCAGGAAAGTTGGGATGCGTGCCAGCACCTCATAGTCACTGGCATCCAGCAGCGTGCTGGCGCGGCTTGTCTGGTAATGGAATATCCCAATGGCTGGACAACTTTCGGCCAGGTCTTGAAAATAGCGGTAACATTCAGCTTTACGCAGCGCCACGAAGTAGGGCAAGGCGTTGGCCACAGCGTCAATGCCCAGCTCCTGCGCTACCTTCACCCGCCTAATGGCCTCGGCAGTGCTGGGCGCTGTGCAGCCGGCAATAGTGACCACCTTGCCCCCAGCCTCCTCGGCCAGGATCTGGCAGAGGCACTGGTGCTCATCGAAGGTGATGCTCTGCACTTCGCCGGCGCTCATGGTGGTGTAGATACCGTGGACCCCAACTGCTACCAGCTTACGGATGTTCTCCCGGTTCAAGATTTCATTTAAAGACCCATCTGGGTGGAACGCTGTGAGCAGGCTGGCATAGATGCCGTGGACCTGTTCTCGATCGAGCATGTGTCCTCCTTCGAGGTCACCGGCTCCGCCGGGGGCGACGAGTCCCGAAGGGCGAGTCCCGTGACGCCCTCACCTAGGGCTGGCGGAACACTGGCTGCACCGGCGGACCTTCCAGACAGCGTTCCACCGCGTCTTTCTCTAGCGCCTGTTTCAGCACCGCCATGGCGGCCTGGTAGACCTCCAGGGTCCGCAGAATGTCACCAGTGCTGTGGGAGAACGAGATGTTGTGGCCACCGGCAAACAGCACTCCACGCTTAATGGCCTCCTGCTGGAACAGGCTCT
>JACQHA010000312.1 GCA_016199255.1 Deinococcus sp. | reverse complement strand
GAGCGCCAGTGTCCAGCATGATCTCCGCCTGGCCCTGGATCACCTGGGCGTGGCCCAGATAATCGCCAAACCCCCTGGTGCGCCAGGCGCGCCGCACCAGCTCGGGGAACCGGTCCCACCAGCCCCGGTGCTCAAAAAGCTTCAGCTCGCCAAAGCCCACGCTGGCTTCCGCCAGGTGGGCCACACGTGACACTTTCGCCGGCTGGCCATTCATATAGGCGCCGCCGCCCCGCCGCGCCGTGAGGAGGTCGCCAGTGGCGGGGGCAAAGGCCACCCCTACAGCAATGTCGTCCCCTTCCTCCAGGGCAATCAGGGTAGCAAAGAAGGGAATGCCCCGCACATAGTTATTGGTGCCATCAATGGGGTCAATGATCCAGCGCCGGCGGGCCCCGGTGGCCGTCTCACCGTACTCTTCACCTAGAAAAGCATCGTCGGGAAAGCGCTGCTGGATCACCTGGCGGATGGTGCGCTCGCAGCTCCGGTCAGCCTGGGTGACAAAGCTGCCGTCGGCTTTGGTCTCCACCGGCACGCCGCGCCGGAAATAGCGCATGGCCACTTCGCCAGCGGCCTTC
Source organism: Deinococcus sp. (assembly GCA_016199255.1). Classification (GTDB taxonomy): domain Bacteria; phylum Deinococcota; class Deinococci; order JACQHA01; family JACQHA01; genus JACQHA01. The sequence continues at coordinate 1,676 of JACQHA010000312.1, read as the reverse complement.
GCCGCTTCCATTGCCACTGCCAACTCATCAGCCATGGTGTCCCTCTCTCCAAATACCCCGCGCCTCTCCCTGGTGGCGAGGCGCGGGGCCGATTATACCTGGTCTAGGGCTTAACGCAGCAGGCTAGGGCAAATAGTCTCTGGGGTTATACGGCTGGCCGTTGACCCGGATCTCAAAGTGCAGGTGTGGCCCACTAGAGAACCCGGTGGAACCCACATAGCCAATAATGTCGCCCCGGCTTATGCGCTGGCCCACCACCACCGCCAGCCGGCTCTGGTGGGCGTAGTAAGTCTCGAAGCCGGAGCCGTGGTCAACTTTAGTCAGATACCCGTAGCCGCTCCGGTCCCAGCCAGCAAAGGTCACTAAACCAGCCTGCGCTGCCCGAATGGGCGTACCCGCTGGCTTGGCAATGTCAATGCCAGTATGGAAGTTCGAGCCATTGATCCAGATGCGCCGCCGGCCAAAGCCTGAGGTGAGCTTCCCCGAGAGCGGCCAGGCGAAGCCACCTGGGGTCATGAGGTTGCGGTTGGCAATCTCCCGCCGCTGCCGGGCCAGTTCTTGCGCCCGGCGCCGCTCCCGCTCCGCCGCCTGGCGGCGCGCCAGCTCCAGCCGGCGCCGCAGCTCCTCTTGCTCCTGGGCCCGCACCTGCTGCAATTCCTGCAGCTTGGCAGTAGGGCGCACCCGGGGAATCAAGAGCTGATCGCCGGGGAGGATCTGGAATGGGTTCTCAATGTGGTTCGCCCGTGCCAGCTCCGCCGGGTCCACGCCGTACTGTGATGCGACTGAGAAGAAGTCCTGGTCAGCCTCCACCGTGTGCAATACCCCCCGCACCGGCAGGATGTTAATCGTTGTGCCAGCCGGGATGCGGTCCAGACTGGGCAAGTCGGGGTTCCAGCCTACCAGATCCTCCTCGGTGACCCCGTAGCGCTGGCGGATGCCCCACAGGGTATCCCCCACCCGCATGGTGTACACAGTAAGTCCCGGTGGCGCCTGGCGCGGCGGGGCCGGAGGGAAGAAGGGCACGGTGAGATAGTCACCAGGGAAGATGCGGTCACTGCGCAGTCCATTAGCTTCCTGGATAGCGGCAATAGACGAAGCATAGCGGTCGGCAATCTCGCTGAGGGTATCTCCAGGCTGCACCCGGACAATGGCCACTGCCTGGGACTGGTCGTCAACTGCCTCGACTTCCTCACCCTCCTGGGCGCTGGCCCAGTACCCCCAGGCCAGGAGGATCAGCAAGCACTGGCCGATCTGGGCAAGGGCACTCAGTAGACACCTGGGGTAAGGCCTTTGCACAGCTCACTCCTGGGGCGCTGGCGGGAGAGTTCAGCCGCGCGCTAAACCACGCATCCCCGGGGCCTTTGTACTGGACGGCCCTGACAGTAGCCTGACACCTCGGGGCTTACCCTTGCGCTAACGCCGAAAGGAACTCTTTGTTCTCCTTGGTGCGCTGCAGCCGGGAGATGAGCATCTCCATGGCCTCAGTGGGATCCATGTCGCTCATCACCTTGCGCAGGAGCCACATCTTGTGGAGCTGTTCTTCGTCCAGGAGCAACTCTTCTTTCCGGGTGCCAGATTTCAGAATGTCAATGGCCGGGAAGATGCGCCGCTCCTCTAACCGCCGGGACAGGTGGATTTCCATGTTGCCGGTGCCCTTGAACTCCTCAAAGATCACG
>JACQHA010000315.1 GCA_016199255.1 Deinococcus sp. | reverse complement strand
GGTCTAGACCCAACGCCCTGCCCGGCACGTATGCCCCACACAGGCAGCACCAGGCTGCCAGCACCAGAGGAGTCCACGTTAAGGAGACAAAAAATGAGCAAGACCAGCATCGGGTTTGGGATCGTCCTGGCCGCTGTCCTGGCGGCATTAGCTATGGCCCCGGCACAGGCCGGCCCCAGCGGCCCCACGTTCACCGAGGTGTCGCTCGCCCAGGGCAACCAGGTTGTGGAGATCACCAACTTCAGCGACAGCACTGCCGATCTCACCGGCTGGTTCCTGTGCAGCCGTCCTAACTACGTGCCGTTCCCCAACGGCACCACCATCGCCCCCGGCGGTATCTTGCTGCTACACGTTGCTGCCTCTGGCACCAATGACGCCGGCAACGTGTTCCTGAGCGGCTTGAACACCCTGGGCCAGAATGACGAGATCGCCTTGTACCGGGACAGGAATTTCAGCTCCTCCAGCTCCATTGTCAGCTTCGTGAGCTGGGGCGGCCCCGGTGGCTCTTCCCGCCAGTCAGTAGCAGTGGCCGCAGGGCTGTGGGTAGCCAATGAGTTCGTCCCCGCCCCCGGCGCTGACCAGACCATCGCCCGCCTGGTGGACTCCACCGCCGTAGGCACCAGCGCCTGGGCGGTAGGCGCTCCCACCCTGGGGGCACCGAATGCGAGCACCGGCCGTTAACGGATGCGCCTCCGGCGCGCCGGAGGCGCATCCGTTAACGGCCTGCCCCTCAGTTATGAATATCCGCCCTCCTAAACAGCAGCCAGAGCAACCCCAGGCAGATCACCGCGTAGCCGGCAGACACCAGCAGGGCATGTCCAGCAGCGCTCCAGTTAGTGCCGCTGATGCGCACCAGGTAGCGGCCCACCTCCATGTTGGGAGTGAGCAAGAGCCCCTTGATGGTTTCCGCCACCTGGTCAAAGCCCTCAGGCTTGAAGCGGCCAACGTACCAGCCCAGGCCGCTGTTCACCCCTTGCTCCAATAGTCCAGGTAGTAAGTAGAGGATCAGCACTGCCACCAGCGGCGAAGTAATCAGCCAGCCGCCCAGGAAGCAGAGGCCTAAATAGCCAATGGACCCTGCCCATTGGCCAGCATAGGCGGTAAGTAACGAAACCAGCGAGGTGCGGACACTGAACCGCACCTGGCCTGGGGTTAAGGCATCAACCAGCTCACCCACCAGGTAGCTACTGAGCCCGCTGCCCAGCATTAACACCCCGAGCAGGAGGAATCCTGCCAGCACCTTGCCAAACAGCAGCTGGCTGCGCCAGGGCACAATGGGCAGCACACTCTTCCACATGCGCGCTGGCCGGTCCTCGATGAACACCATGGTGACAACGAGCAGCACCGCCAGCCGGACCCAGAGGTTGCCCAGGATGCCGTTCAGGTTGTTGGACGCTAGCGCCACGCCGTCCAGCGCTCTAGTGCCGCGCAAGAGCACCTGGAGCAGCGGGCCAATAATGAAGTAGAGGATCACTAAGAACCAGGTGCGCCGTTTCCGCAGCGCTTTCAAGAACTCGGCGCGCACCACCCGCCAGATGGCTGGCACCCGGGTTCTGGCCACTGCCACCTGACTGAGAGTTTCTACACCAGCAGTCATGCCCGGCCTCCTTGGGCAGCGTGGTTGTGATGCCCCTCCTGGACCGTGCCCAGGTACAGGTCCTCCAGCGAGAAATCCTCCTGGTCAAATTCGTAGATCTTGATCCCCGCCCCCACCAGGATGGGCATGACCCGCTCCACATCCTGGGCCGCCAGAATCAGCCGCAGGCTGGTGTCGTCCCTGGTGAACTCCTTAGCCCAGGGCTGGGCCGAGAGCAGCTGCGCCGTGCGATCTAGATCACCGGTGCGCAGCTTCATCACCGCCTTGCCACCAGCCAGCCGGGACAGGAGATCTTTCACCGACCCATCGGCCTTGATCTTACCCTTTTCAATAATGATCACCCGGCTGGCAACGCGCTCCACCTCGCTGAGCAGGTGGCTGCTCAGGAAGATGGTGACCCCTGACTGCCCCAGGGCCTTGATGGTGTTGCGGATCTCCACCACCCCATCAGGGTCCAGGCCGTTGGTGGGCTCATCGAGCACTAAGAGTTCCGGCCTGGGGAGCATGGCCTGCGCTAATCCCAAGCGCTGCCGCATGCCCTGGGAGTATTTAGACACCCGGTCGCGCTCCCGGCCCAGGAGCCCCACCAGCTCCAGCACCTGGTAAATGCGCTTCTCGTCCACGCCGCCATAGAGCGTGGCCGCCAGCCGCAGGTTGTCCCGCCCTGACAGGTAGGGATAGAAGCTGGGCTCTTCAATAACGCTGCCCACCTTACTAGCGGCACGGCTCAGGCGCTCCTCTCCCAGCACCCGCTTGCGGCCTGAGGTGGGCTTAATCAGCCCCAGGAGCATGCGGATGGTGGTAGTCTTCCCCGCCCCATTGGGACCTAAGAACCCTACCACCTCGCCGTGGCCCACAGTGAAGCTAATGTGGTCCACGGCAGTGAGCCGGCCGTAGCGCTTGGTGAGCCCCTCCACCTCAATAACCGCAGTCATGCTCACTCTCCCTCGAAACTGGCAAACGGCGAGGTCTCCCGCTCTGGATCGCCCGGCGGCAGCACCCGGTCCCGCACAAAGGGCAGCTCCGGCACCTGCACCAGGCTGGGGTCCACTGGCTCGTCAATCGCAGCGTTACTTAGCTCCAGGAACGCCGGCAGGTCCAGGGCCACGCTGGTGGCGCCGGTGACGGTGTCCACGTCCACGTTGGCGCCCTCTAGGTTCTCGGCGCGCACCGCCATATCTAGCCCTTCTGCCACGAAGTAGCGAATATTGTCCAGCACCCAGATGCGGGTATCAAAGTCCTGGAGGGTCACTACCTCCCCTCGCCGGGCACCTGCATTGCCCAGCCGCTCTTCCGCGCCGGGCAGGAAGTAGTCCAGCTCCCCCGACCCGGGCACACTGCCAGTGCTGACTGTCTTCTCGTCTTTGTTGATGACCAGCGTAGGGCCGCCCTGGGAGTCGCGCAGGAACACCAGATTCTCCTGCTCAATGCGCTGCAGGTTGTCCACCAGCGTAAGAGAGCGGGCAGTGATAGGCAGCGTGACGCCCAGGAATTCCACATTTACCACCAGGTCGCCCTGCAGCGTGCCGTTGATGCCGGTGCCGGGCACATCCTCCAGCGTCCCCACCAGCTCCGCCCACTCTGGATCATCGGGCTCAATCACTTCCTGGTCCACCAAGATGGCGTCATCAGAGAGCACGAACCGGTCCAGCGGCAGGTCGTCAGTGTCCTCGAACTCGGTGAGCTCCGAGGTAATGGTGAAAATAATGATGTTGCCAGTGAAGTTGAAGGTGAGCTGGGTCTCAATCAGCACCGGCAGGGTTAACTCCTCGGAAAAGAACACCCGCCCCAGTACCTGGCCGCCGTGCAGCGACGCGCCGCCGAAACTGCTTTCAAAGCCGTACACCTGCACCGGCTGGCCATTCACCTGGCCTGGGCCAATGTAAGTGACCTCGCCGCCCTGGTTAGGCTTGTTGAAGAGAAAAGGATCGAAGCCGCCCAGGATGCCGCGCACCACGTTCACCAGCCCGGACTGGGCGTCAAACCGTCCCTGGCGCGCCACCGCGTCGCCGGCCCTGGGGTCATTGGGCAATGGGTCCGCCAGGGGAATGAGCTGGCCATAGCCCCGCAGGTTCAGGTCGCCGCGCGGAGTGTAGAGCAGGAAGAGATTCTCTGCCTCGTCCACCACAATGAACTGTACATTCTCCTCGCCGCCGTCGTTGTGCTCACCAGAGCCAGGGCCGGTGTTGCGGATCTCCCGCGGCACCGACACCCAGCGCTCGCCCTTGAGATAGAAGTCCAAGGTGATGGTCTGGAAGTCGGCTGCTGCCACCCCCAGGATCTCGCCCCGCACTTTGACCGTGATGGTCCCCTGGCCACTTAAATCAGTGCGGGCTCGCTGTGCCGAGCCCACGCCCGGGAGCATCAGGCATAGCAGTAGCGCCACTCCCCAAAGTCGCCTCATGACTTGCTCCTTCTAGCACCGCCTGCGGTGCCATTCATCATATACCCCAGCACCGTTTTAGGTTCCCAAGCCCACCCCAAAGGCATATTGTAGCCATCTCCTGGCGCTGGTGACGTCGGCCACCATGCTTATCCCCGCTAGGCCGATGACCACCGCAGGTTAGCCTCACCTGGGAGGGCGGCCATCTTGGCCGCTTTATGCGGGCGAGACTCCCGCGCTCCCAGGAGTCTAAAGCAGCTCTCAGTTACCCGTACTACCTCGGACGCCAGCTGCTGTGCTCCCTTTTTCATAGTGCTTTCATACCTAGAGGAATAGGCTCCAGGCAGCGGGAAGGTGGTCAGGTCATTCCGCCCCCGGGGCCCTGGCCACCAACCCCCGCGCTTTCTCATTCCTGTATAGTTGGATTACCCCCACAGGAGGTCGCGGGTGGGAGTCATGCCCAGGCTGGCCCCACCGGCACTGCTGCTTCTGGTGGTGCTGGCCATGGTTTCAGCCACGTCCCAGGCGATACAATCGGTGATTACCGTCAACAGCACCGACGACCCAGGCCAAAGCGGCGACGACCGGGTGACCTTGCGGGAGGCCATAGCCTTCGCCAACGGCACCCTGGCGCCAGCCGGCGGCGAGCTGGCGCTGGCGCCCCTGTCGCCAGGGGCGGAAAGCGCTGACCTTATTACCTTCCAGATCGAAGCCGGCCGCCCGGTCATGATCCTGGTCCAGGTCACCCCGCTGCCGGCGCTCACCGGCGCCAATGACAGCATCCAGGGCGGTGAAGATGGGGTGGTGATCGTCCCTAGCCCTACCCTGAGTGAGCCAGCAGCTTCTGGACTTAAGGTACAGGGCCAGGGGATCACCTTGCAGTCGCTGATCCTCACTGGCTTCCCGGGAGAGGGAGTAGCGGTCACAGCCGGCGGCACGGTCCAGATCATTGACTGCCTGCTAGACGGGAACAGCACTGGCCTGCTGGTTTCCGGCCCGGAGAGCCGCGCCACCATTACTAGCAGCTTGTTTGGCCAGAGCAGCAGGGCAGGGGTCTGGGTGAATAATGGCGCCAGCGCTACCCTGAGCCGCAGTGTCATTAGCAACAACACCCAGGCCGGGGTACTAGCTGACGGCGGCCAGGTCACTGTATCCCAGAGTCAGCTGGCCGGCAATGACAGTGCCGTCACCGTGCTCGGCACTGGCCAGGCCACGCTGCGCGCCAATAGCCTGGTGGGGAACCAGCTAGGGGTGGTGGTAGCAGCTAGGGGCAGCTCTGCCCGGCTGGAGGGCAACAGCCTGGCTAACACCGCCCAGCACGGCGTGGTGGTGGACCAGCTGGCCAGCGCCGAGCTCACTGGCAACGAGCTCAGCGGCAGTGGCCTGGCTGAGGAGGTAGACGGCGCTGCGCTCTTGGTGCAGGGAGGGGCTCAAGTGCTGGCGAGCGATAATCTGCTGACTGACAACGAGCTGGGGGTGGAGGTGCGCCCAGAGAGCACCGCCACCCTGACCGGCAACACTATCACTGGCAGCCGGTTCTGGGGAACGCTGGTGACGGGCTCAGCCACCCTCACCGCTAACCAGCTGCTCAACAACGGCTTAGACCAGAGCCGCACTGGCGCCGGGGTAGCGGTGCAGCAGGGAGGGCAAGCCAGGCTGGAGGGAAACACCCTGACCGGCAACCAGCTGGGCGTGGACCTGGCTGATCCTGGCACCCAAGCGGTGCTAGCGCAGAATACTATTGTCCTCAGCCGCCTGAGTGCCGTCCTGGTGCGCCAGGGAGCCAGAGGCGTTCTGAGCGGGAACATCCTGGCAGATAACGCCAGCGACCCGGCGTCTGCCGCCTTGCTGGTTACCAGCGGCGCCACCATCAGCGCCAGCGAGAACCTGGTGGACCGCGGCCGGCTGGGCATTATGGCCAGTGATGCCGGCACCACTATTGAGCTCAGGGGCAACACCGTGCGCCGCCAGCAGCTCGCCGGCGTTACCATTACCGCTAGCGCCCAGGGCACGCTCCTGGCTAATTTCCTTCTGGACAACACCACTGCTGTCCAGGTGCGCCACGGCGCCCAGGCCAGGCTAGAGGACAATGTGATTACCAGCAACCAGGCGGGGATCATGGTGGCAGACGCTACTAGCAGCGCGCAGCTCCAGGGCAACCAGCTCCGGGAGCAGCGCCAGGTGGGCCTTTTGGTCACCAGTTCTGCCACCATTGAGGCCAGGGACAACCAGTTCCAGGATAACGGCAGCCAGATTACTCCAGGGGAAGGGGCGGCGGTAGGCAGTTCGGGAGCGCAGCTCATCCTAGAGGGCAATACTTTCAGCCGGGGCACTCAAGGAATCAGCCTGCGAGATCAGGGTACTACCGCCCGGGTGCGGGAGAACACCTTTGCTTACCAGCTGGGGCCGGCGGTGCTAGTGGCCAGCGGTGCGCTAGCTACCCTGGAGGGTAACCAGATCAGCGGCGCTGGCGCCGCGCCGGAGGGCACTGATGGCGCCCTGGTAGTGCTAGCCGGGCAGCTGATCTCCCAGGGCGACAGGCTGTCGGGCAATGAGCAGGGCATTACCGTCAGCCAGCAGGGGAATGCCCTGCTTCAGGGGACTAGCATCGCCGATAGCGCTCAGCACGGGATTGTAGTGGAAGAGAGTGGGACCACCACCCTGCGCCAGGTGCAGCTCAGCGCTAACCAGTGCGGCCTGGCCGCCAGCGGGCCGGGCGCCCAGGCGACCATTGAAGCCAGCACACTGACTGCCAACCGCACCGCCGGGGTGTGCGCCATGGCACAGGCCAGCGTTACGCTGCGCAGCAGCACTGTCCAGAACAATAGTCTGGCCGGTGTCTCCATCAGCTCCGGCGCCCAGGTTACTGTGACGGGCAGCACCCTGGCCCACAATGGCAGCGGCCTCCTGGCAGATAATGGCCAGCTCACCGCCGGGGAAAACATTATTAGCGGCAACAGCACCGGGGTGGTGCTGCAGAACGGTGCCAGCGCCACGCTCAGCGGCAACACCATCACTGCCAACCACCAGGACGGGGTCAACGCTAGGGAGCTGGTGAGCGCGGTGCTCAGCCAGAATGTTATTAGCGATAACGGCGCTTCTGGCATTGCGGTGACCGGATCCCACCTGGTCACCATCACCGGCAATACTCTGGCCGGCAACGCTGGCAGCGCCCTGGCGCTAGAGGGCCTGGTAACCCTGGCAGACAACACCGTGGATGGCCAGCAGTTTCCAGGGGTCCGGGTCAATATCGGCAGCGCTACCGGCCCCCTGGTGCTGGCGCCTATGGCCAGGGCGGCGCTGCTGGGGTCAAACGGCATCCCCAGCACAGTGGTGCAGTTCTTCAATGTGCTCTCTAGTCCCGCTGGCCCTGGCCGGGCAGCGCTGGTGATCAGCGACCTATTGGGCGATGGCCCTACCCCAGACGACGTGGCCGGGGTGTGGGTGGACGGCCTGGCAGTAGAGGTAGCCAGAGCCCTGGCGCCCGGCTTCCCAATTGCCCAGGGCCAGATTAGCTTGGTGACCGCCTATCCCACCACTTTAGGACTGGCGCTGCGCGGCGCTAACCTGGCGGTGAACCTCACCTTATTAGATTTCGGCCCGCTGCTTACCCAGCTGCCTCCCGCAGAGGCGCTGATCACCGCTCTGCCCCGCCGGCTGCGGCTGACCATTAACGGCCGCCCCCCAGCAGGGACCGCCCCCCTAAGCCTGGAGCCAGTGACTTTCTTCCGGCTGGGGTCGCCCAGATGAGGCCACCTAAAGTAGAGTAGATGCCATGGCAGACAGCGAGCTTATGGACCTGCTCACCTATAGCACTCGCTTCATCCATGCCTCAGGCTATGCCCAGGCGCCTGCCGAGGTGCGCGCCGCGCT
>JACQHA010000322.1 GCA_016199255.1 Deinococcus sp. | reverse complement strand
TAGGGGCACCCCCCCGGGGGTGCCCGGTGTTGGGCCGCCCCTACCCATTCGGTTCATCCCGGGCGGGTGCGCCCTGGCGCATGACCATTAGGGGCGGAACGCGCCCAGTGCCGCAGCCAGAAGAAGCGCCGGGAGGAAATTGGCAGTACGCAGGCGCAAGAGGCCCAGAATATTGAGCCCCAGGCCAATGATCATCACTCCCCCTACGAGGGACATCAGGGCAATGTGCGGATCGCTTCCGGGGTCAGGGATCAGCTGGCCAATGGCGCTGGCCGCCAGCGACAATCCGCCCTGATACACCAGCACCACCAGGGCACTGAACGCTACCCCCACCCCCAAGGTGGACGCCAGCGCCACCGAAGAGATCCCGTCTAGCACTGCCTTGGTGGCCAAGAGGGAATAGTCCCCCACCAGCCCGTCCTGTAACGACCCCACAATAGTCAGCGGGCCGACGCAGTAGAGCAGGCTAGCAGCCATGAAACCCTCGGTGCACCGCCCCCCGCCTCCGATGCGGCGCTTCAGCGCTTCGCCTAGTTTTTCCAAGCGTCCTTCCAAATTGAGCGTCTCACCGAGGAGGCCGCCTACAACGAGGGCCAATAGGGTCAACACCACGTCCCTCGCCCCTGTGACCTGTAGCGCCAGGCTGAACCCTACCACCAGCGTCACCAGGCCCACGGCGCCAAACGCTGTCTCCCGGTAGCGGTCGGGCAGCCGGCCACGCAGCGCCAAGCCCAGGGCGCTGCCCAGGAGCACGGTGGCAATGTTCAAGAAGGTCCCAGTCAACCCACTGGCTGCGGCTGCTCGCCAATCTCTGCGGGCTGCTCACCAATCTCCGGCACTTCCGGTACTTTGGCGGCAGGCTCTGCCCCCTGCCAGGGCAGCGGCAGGGAAGTGTCTTGAGGCCCCAGCATCAGCTCCAGCACCTGGTCCATGTGGCTCACCAGGTGGAACTCCAGATCCTTGCGGATCTCCGCGGGCACCTCCTCCAGGTGGGCCTCGTTCCTCTCAGGCAGGATAATGCGCCTGATCCCCGCCTGGTGCGCTGCCAGGAGTTTCTCTTTGATGCCCCCCACGAGCAGCACATGGCCACGCAAGGTGATCTCTCCAGTCATGGCGATCCCCGCCTTCACCTGGCGCCGGGTCACGGCGGACACTAAAGCGGTAGCAATAGTAATGCCTGCCGAGGGGCCGTCTTTGGGCACCGAACCTTCGGGAATGTGGATGTGAAAGTCCAGGTACTTGTAGAAATCCTCGGGGCACTCTAGTTCCTTCGCCCGGCTTCTCAAGTAGCCAATGGCCGCTTTGGCCGACTCCTGCATCACTTCCCCCAGCTGCCCGGTGAGGTTGATCCGCCCAGCGCCGCGCAGCGCCAGGGCTTCTACCACCAGGATGCGGCCGCCGAACTCGGTCCAGGCCAGCCCTTGCGCCACCCCCACCTGGTCGCGCTCTTCGGCCAGCCGGCTGGTATAGAGCGGCACCCCCAGATACTTGCGGAGGTGCGCCGGAGGAATCCGCCGCTCGCTGCTTGCATCCACACCCTTTTCCACCATCTCCTTGGCCACCTGGCGGCAGATCTTGGCAACCTGCCGCTCCAAATTCCGCACCCCGGCCTCCTGGGTGTATGCGGCGATGATCTGCTCAATCGCTGCCTTGGAGAACTTCACCCGGCCAGTGAGGCCGTGGTCCGCTAATTGCTTGGGGATCTGGAAGTGGCGGGCAATCTCCACTTTCTCGTTTAAGGTGTAGCCCGGGAGGTTAATGACCTCCATGCGGTCCAGAAGCGGGCGGGGGATGGTGCGGGTGGTGTTGGCGGTCGTGATAAAGAGCACCTGGGACAAATCGTAGGCAATCTCCAGGTAGTGGTCAGAGAAGTGCTTGTTCTGCTCTGGATCCAGCACTTCCAAAAGCGCCGACGCCGGGTCTCCCCTGAAGTCGGCGGTCATTTTGTCAATCTCGTCCAAGAGATACACCGGGTTCTTGGTGCCGGCTTTGCGCATGCCCTGCAGAATCCGCCCCGGCAGCGAGCCAATGTAGGTGCGGCGGTGGCCGCGGACCTCGGCTTCATCTCGCACCCCGCCCAGGGAAATGCGCACAAACTGCCGGTTGAGCGCTCTGGCAATGGAGCGGCCCAACGAGGTCTTCCCCACCCCAGGCGGGCCCACCAGGCAGAGAATCGGCTCCCGGTGCCGGGTCTTGGTGTCCACCTGGCCGCTGGCTTTTTGGGACTCAATGAGCTGGCGCACTGCCAAAAATTCCAAGATGCGGTCTTTGACATCGTCCAGGGCGTGGTGGTCTTCATCGAGGATCTGCTTAGTGCCGTGAATATCCAAAGTCTCCGGGTCCAGCTTGGTCCAGGGCAGGGTCAAGAGCCACTCTAAGTAGGTGCGCACCACAGTGGCCTCGGGGGAGTAGCCGTGCATCTTCTCCAGCCGGGCAATTTCCCGCTCCGCTTTTTCCCTGGCCTCCTCAGGGAGCTGCAGCTCCTCCACCTTCTTGCGCAGCTCCGCGGCTTCGGCGGCGGTGGACTCGCCCCCCAGCTCCTCCTGGATGACCTTCATGCGCTCCCGGAGGTAGTACTCGCGCTGGTTCTTCTCAATGCGCTCTTTCACCCGCTCGGCGATCTTGCCCTCCAGGCCAATATGCTCGTTCTCCCGCTCCAAAAGGGCAATGACCCGCTCCAGGCGCAGCGCCGGGTCCAAAAGCTCCAGCACTGTCTGCTTGTCGGCCACTGGCACCTGGAGCGCATTAGCGGCCAAATCAGCAATGCGCCCGGGGTTATCCAGCTCTTTGTGCAGGTTTTCAATCTGGTACTCGCTGGACACCTGGTTGGAGTTGCGCACGTAGCTGCGGAACAGCTCAATGGCCCGGCCAGCCAGCGCGTCCAAGCGCACCCCGGAACTCGGCGGATCACCAAAGGCCACCACCTGGGCCCTCAGGTAGTCGCCAGGCTGGTAGCGCACCACCTTAGCCCGCTCCAACCCCTCCACCACAATCTGCCGGGTGCCGTCAGGCAGCCGCATGATCTGCTTAATATGGGCAATAGTGCCCAAAGAGTACAGATCCGCCGGTCCGGGATCGTCAATGCGCTCTTCTTTCTGCGCTAAGAGCAGGATGCGATCACCCGCCAGCCGGCCCGCCTCCAGGCTGCGCACTGATTTCTCGCGGCCCACCAGCAGGGTGACCATGACCCCAACCGGGAAGACCACGGTGTTCCGGAGTGCCAGGATAGGGAGTATTTCCTCGGTCATGCAGTCCGCCTCTTCTGGGCTGTCTGGACAGCTGCCAGGGGATCGTGTAAGGTTTCCGGCGTGATCACCACTTCGGTGGCGCGCAGCGACGGCAGCTCGTACATGAGGTCTAGCATAATGGACTCCAGAATGGCGCGCAGCCCCCGCGCCCCTGTGCCTCTTTCATAGGCAATAGCCGCAATCTCCCGCAGCGCCTCGGGAGTGAACTCCAGGCTCACCCCCTCTAGCTCAAACAGCGCCTGGTACTGCTTCACCAGCGCGCCCCTGGGCTCGGTGAGAATGGTGCACAGCGCCTCCTGGTCCAGCTCCTCTAATCTGACCACAATTGGCAGCCGCCCCACGAGCTCCGGGATCAACCCGAACTTCATCAGGTCCTCGGGCAAGACCTCGTCTGGGCCAGTGCCCGGCTCGCTGGCCCGGTCGAAGCCCAGGCCAGATTTATGGGTGCGGGCGTGCACAATGTTCTCCAGGGTTTCAAAAGCGCCGCCACAGGTGAACAAGATGTTGGTGGTGTCCACCCCCACAAACTCCTGGTGGGGGTGCTTCCGCCCGCCCTGGGGCGGCACGTGGCAGATAGTGCCCTCCAGGATTTTGAGGAGCGCTTGCTGTACCCCTTCCCCCGACACGTCGCGGGTAATTGAGGGGCTATCGCCTTTGCGAGCAATCTTGTCGATCTCGTCAATATAGACAATGCCCCGCTCGCAGGCCGCCAAGTCATACTCCGCCGCCTGCAACAGGCGCAGGATGATGTTCTCCAC
>JACQHA010000328.1 GCA_016199255.1 Deinococcus sp. | reverse complement strand
TCTCTAAGGTATATTCTCCGCTCTGCGCGGCTTTGAGTTGCATGGGAAAATACGCCACCGCGCCGGGCGCCAGAGTTTTTTGCAACTCGGGTAGGCTGGAGCCTTCGCACCAGGGGGCGCCTGGCCAGACCAGGCGAATGTCCTGGGGCTGGTCTTGCCGGTTGGTCACCACGAGCTGCGGCTGCAAGAAATCCCCTTGCCGCAATCGCGCAGGTAGATGCAGCGAGAGGGTAAAATCCGGGTTGGGCAGGGCTTCTATAACGGCGTATCCCCATGAACCATCGGCGGTTATGGCGCGCAGATGGATTGGGGCAGACCCGGCAAGCGCTCCGCCGGGAATCGTGCCCTGGCCCACACCTGTAGAGTCGCAAGGAATCTCCTGGGCCAGCCAGGAAAACCCTTGCTCCAACGCCAGGCGGGACCTGTCGGTCGATGAGATTGTCGCCTCGCTAGTTACGTTGGCTGATTCTGCGGGAAGGGAATGGGGCGCAACCGGCTGGACCGCAGCGGCTTCCGGAGTGAGCCACTTGTTCCAGGATCCCGCGCTTCCGCCGAGGGAAGCCAGCGCCAGAAACCCCAGGGCCACGGCCAGCGCGCCGCTGCCCAAGAAGAATCCGCTGCGCCATGCGGACCCTCGTTTTTTCGCGCGCCTAAGAGCCATTTGAATTGTCGGACAGGGCAAAGCCAACGCCAACAGCGTGGGCAGCAGCAGCCAGGCGATCCCTCTTGCAGACACCAGTGTTTGCAGCGCACTCGATGATTTCCAGCCAAGGTAGTGAACCAGGGTACCCAAGAGCAATAGTCCCACGGCCAACGTAGACCATTGCAAGCGGCGCAAGGAACTGGCCGGTGCTCGGAGGGTATGAGCAACCATCGCTACCGCGCGTTTGCCCAGCACCAGCGCCAGGAGGAGGGCCCAAAGCCAGCCAAAAGAACTGAGGGGAAGATTTCCCTGAGTCGCCAACTGCAAATCCAGGAAATGCCAGAGGAGGAAAAAACCCGCCAGCGTAGTGAGTCCGGCCAGGGCGAAATAGCCCACGGCCAAACCCCAGGGAAAGAAGGAAACACCGGCCAGACCTGCCAACACCAGGCTGGAGAGCCAGATCATCATCTGCTGAGATGGGTAAGTTTCCAGGGACAGCGTCCCGTCTACCACCCACTGCCAGCCGTACCACCACGCGGGACCCACCCACAAGAGCAGCAGCGCCGCGGCCAACTCGTTTTGGAAATCGCGCAGGCCTTCCAGTGACGTTGCTTCCTGGCCGAGGGGGGTCTGCCAGGCCCAGCATAATAAGGCCAGGGCCAAACCCAGAGCTGCCAGCGGCCAGCAGGCCCCATAGACCAACAGCAGCAGACCGCCGTAAAACTGGCGTTGCTCTTCGGCGCGGGCCAATTTGCTTGGGAAATTCGAGTGCTGGCCTTGCCCGTGAGTCGGGGCCTGTCGGTCAATAGCCGACAAAACCGCGCTCAGGGCCAGCATTCCTGCTTCATCGAGCGCGCCTTGACGCAGCATCTCCTGTCCCAACTGTCTGGCCAGCGCGTCAACCGCTGGATCGGTCCTGGTCGTGAGGAGATCGACCGCCAGCGGGGTGAGGCCAGGAGAAACCCCATCCAGCAAGACCACGCCTTCGCTCGTGGCCGGCGTGAGGGAAACCTGTAGCGGAAGATCATCGCCTTCGCCGATTTCCTTGATTTGGGCTTGAATTTTCACCCGCTTCGGCTCCCGATACACCCATTGGCTTGCGCAGGAGACTTGCCCAAAGGCATCGACTTCGTAAATTTTCAGGCGCACCAAACCTCGCAACGTCGGCGGAAAAACCACAACCGGGTTTGCCGCCGAAAGCCGCTCGCACCGCCAGAGGAAAGGCCCTTGATAGGCTTCGAGAAAAAAGGAGCGGCCCGCAGGCAGAGAAAAGGAAACCCGGCCATCGGCGCCAACCCAGGGTTGACGGGGAAAGACCCGCAGCCCAGGATCCGGCGACACGGAAAACGTCTGTTGCTGCTCCAGCGATTTTCCCCCGACGCCAGGGAGGGCGACGATGATCTGCGCCACGCTCTCCATGGGATAGACCGAAGCGCGCGCCACGCCCCAGCGGTTGGTCTTGCCTTTCCAGGAAAGCGCGCCGGACACGCGCAGCTCCACCCCTTGGGCAGGCTTACCCTGACCATC
>JACQHA010000309.1 GCA_016199255.1 Deinococcus sp. | reverse complement strand
GCATCAATGTGGGCTTCCTGAGCGCCTCTGAGAACGACCCCACTGCCGCTGGCTCTGGCCTGGATCCATTCATTGTGAATGGCTCCCTGGCTGGTGCGGACACTCTCACCTTGATCACCGTCGGCCTGGAGAGCCCGCTGGACCTGGGCATCCTGACCCTCGACCCCAGCTTCGAGCAGCGCTCTGAGACAGACGGGGTTGGCAACTTCGCCCGCACGGCCATCGGCGTGGACGTCACCACCACCCTGCTGAGCTTCCTGTTCCAGGATCTGACCTTCGGTTTCAACACCATGACTGACAGTGGCACCGTGGGCACCCCAGGCACCACCACAGTTATCGACGTTGATGCCACGGTGAACCCCATCAACCTGGGCATCGTGTCCATCACCCCCGGCGTGAGCTTCACCCAGTCCAGTGGCCCTGGTGCCGTGGATGACTTCACCAGGCTGGGCATCGGCGCGGACCTGTCCGTGCCTGGTCTCTTCGGCCTGGGCGACCTGAACGTGTCCGTCACCAACGACAACTTCACTGGCACCGACCGGACCGGTGCCACCACCAACCTGCAGGTTGGCCTCGAGGGCATCTCCCTCGGCTTCCTCGGCGCCACCTTCGACGTGCACTACGGGAACCTGGCGGTGACCGACACCCTGGCTGGCACCTCCAGCAACGACACCGTACTGAGCCTGGGCGCTGACTTCGGCAGCGTCTCGGTGACCTATAACGTGTTCAACTTCGCCACCAGCGGCATCCCTGAGAGCGCTACCGAGCTCCAGATCACCTTCACCCAGCCGTTCTAACCTAACCGGCTGTCCAGGCCCCCCGCCTAGTTGGCGGGGGGCCTTTTAGTTAACGGATGCGCCTCCGGCGCGCCACTGATAAGCTGATAGAAGAGAGGCCCGCTGAAGCAGCCGCCTGGAGGCGGGTTGAACAACGGACAATAGGTGCCAGCACTGGCCATCTGTTGCTAACCCTACACTTAGGCTGATGCTCAAACACGGTCCAACACGATCAGCTTATCGGTGGCGCACCGGAGGTGCATCCGTTAACGGTCGCCCAGCGCCCGCAGCACGTCCTCGAAGGTGATGTTGCCAAAGGGGAAGCTGTCCAGGATGGCAGTGAGGGCGCCGGGTTCCACATTGCCCCGCACCACCACCTCCAAGCCCCGGCCCCGGCGGTGCTGCTCTTGGCCCTCTAGATCCTCGCTGGGCAGCGCCAGGGGCCGCACCCGGAGGATGCCCACGTTAATGACGCCCACCCCGTCGCTCAGGGTAAAGGTGAGGGCCAGGCTGTCGCCTACTGGAACCAGGCTGGCATCGGCCAAGACGAAGCCGGGGGGGATAGTGAGCCGCCCCAGGAGGCGCTGCAGCCGCTGGCGGCGCTGCTCGTCCAGGGGCCGGCGCCGCTCTTCCGCGGAGCGCTCTTGTGGCGCCCCCTCCAGGTTCTGGAACCGGGCGCGCAGCTGCACTTCCCCAGCCCGGTTGGTATATTCCACCGCCAGGGTGTTACCGGTCTCGTCTTCAATCCACACCCGCACTGTGGGCGAAGGGCTGCTGGGGTCTAGGGGGGTGAGACGCAGGATAGTCACGGCGCGGCCCAGGATCTCCGTCTGGTCCACCACTTCCACCAGGAAGTTGCGCTGGATCAGCTCCAAGCGCTCGGGCGGGGGAACATCAAAGCGGTCCCTAGTAGACTGCTGGCCTTCTGACTCTACCAGCAATTGCCCCCGGAAAGCCCGCTGCTGCTCGGCTTCGAAGTTCTGCGCTAAGAGCTGCCTGGCGCGCTGGCGGCGAACCTCGGCCTGCTGGTCCGGCTCCTGGCGCTGGGCCAGGACAGCAGGGAACGCCAGGCAAAGGAGCAGCACCAGGTACTTCATAGCCTCTCCAGCAACCCCTCAGGCGCCGGAGTTAGAGCGGCTCCCAGGTGGCGCCTAGCTGCTGGTGCAGTAGCGCCTCCCGCTCGGCAGCCAGGGTGGCCTCAGTATGGTAGAGGTAGCCCCCGACAATAAGCGCCAGGGCCGCGCCAAACGCAACCGCCCAGCGCCAGAGCAGCGGCCGCTGGCCAGCCAGGCGCAGGCGCACCGCCCGGGCCAAGCCAGCGCCGTCGACCTCCACTGCTGCTCCCTCAGCCAGGATCCGGTAGCTCTCTAGCCGCCGCTGGCAGGCAGCGCAGCTAGCAAGGTGCTCCGCCACCTGTTCCTGCTCAGCGCCGGGCAGCTCCCGGTCGTAGTACGCCGAGAGTACCACCTCATCCAGACAGTTCTGCATACCCTTCCCCTACCAGCAACTCCCGCAACAGGCTTCTGGCCCGGGCGAGCCGCGACTTCACCGTGCCAATGTTGGTGCCCATTACCTGGGCGATCTCCTGATAATCTAACCCCGACACCTCCCGCAGGGTGAATACCGTACGGAACTGCCAGGGCAGCAGGCTGATTGCCCTGGCAATTGCTGCCTTGAGCTGTGAGCTCTCAGCGCGGCTCTGAGGGCTCTCGCGGGGGGCGGGCTCCATCTCCAGCTCTGCCAAGTCCACCACCTCCCGGCGGCGGCGCAGCGCCCGGTATGAGAGGTTCACGGTGATCCGATAGAGCCAGGTGGACAGCGCCGCCTCACCCCGGAAGCTCCCTAGAGTGC
>JACQHA010000325.1 GCA_016199255.1 Deinococcus sp. | reverse complement strand
GGGCCGCCGCCGGTCATGACCAGCGCCTGGTCAAACACCTGGAATGAGTTGATGACGTTGATCACCAGCACGAAAAACGTGGTGGGCGACAGCATAGGCAGGGTAATGTGCCGGAACTGCGCCCAGCGCCCGGCGCCGTCAATCTCCGCTGCCTCATGGAGTTGCTGCGGGATGCTCTGCAGCCCGGCCAAGAAAAGCACCATGCTGAACCCCAGCCCTTGCCAGATGCTCATAATGATCAGCGCCGGCAGCGCCCAAGTAGTGCTCAGGAGCCACCTGGGGGGGTGCTCGACGCCCAGGCGGTAGAGCAGATCATTGATGAGACCAAAGTCATTGTGGTACAGCCAGCGCCACACCAGGGCTACTGCCACAGTGCTGGACACCACTGGCATGAAGAAGGCGGTGCGGTACACCAGTACTCCGCGCAGGGGGCGGTTCAGCGCTAGCGCCGCCGCCAGCGCCAGGGCCATGCGTACCGGCACGGTGCCGAGGACGTAGAGGATGGTGTTGGCCAGTACCTTGTGGAAAATGGTGTCGTGGAACAGCTGCCGGTAGTTCTCTAGCCCCACCCACTTCATAGGGGAGAGAATGTCCCAGTCGGTGAAGCTCAACCCCAACGCGGCTAGTACGGCTAAGAAGGTGAAGATCAAAAACCCGGCAGCGTTGGGGAGTAGGAAGAGATAGGCGGCGATTGCCTCCCGCCGGGCCAGTGCCGACATGCGGCGGCGCCGGGGCGTGGCAGGTGATACTGCAGCGATAACCTCAAGCTGGCGCTGGGCACTCACTAGTGGTCTCTGGTTGGTGGTGGGGCACTTGAGTGCCCCACCACGCTACGCCTAGCTACTTAGTAGCCAGGGCTACTGGCTAGCCAGGATCTCCTCGATCTGGGGGGCAATAGCGTCCATGGCCTCTTGGGGCGTGGCGTCGCCAATGGCGATCCGCTCCACAGCAGGGAAGATGAACTGGCTGCGGATCATGCTGAACTCAGGGATCTGAGGGTTCAGGATCCCGTTTTGGGCCTCAGAGATGGCGATGGCCTTGTTGGCTGGTGGCGAGGCGGCAAAGGCGGCAGCCACTTCCGGGGTGTTCAATGCCGGCACGGCGGTGCCAGCCTGGGCATAGAGCGCCTGGCCTTCAAATGCCAGGAACCGCAGGAACTCCCAGGCTTCGGGCAGGTGCGAGGCGTTGGCGTTGATGACAAATCCGGCGCCGCCCAGGCTATTGACGCGCCGGCCACCTGGCCCGGCTGGCAGCGGGGCCACATCCCAGCTAAACCCCACATCCCGGAAGCTCAGGCTGGCTGGCAGGTTGGTGATGGCTAGGGCCAACCGGCCGGTGGCGAACAGGTCATTGACGCCGCCAATCTGGGAGAAGGCGGGGAACGGCACCATGGTCTTGTCCACGTTGATCAGGTCCGACATGAACTGCAGCCCAGCAATGGCCGGCGGGTCATCGAGAGTGAACGTGGTGGGGTTGATTGGATCGTCGAAGTAGTCGCCGCCGAAGCTGCGGGGGAACAGGATGAACTGGTCCTGGGTGGTGGCAAAGCTCCACTGGGTCGTGCGGTCCCCCTCGCGCTTAGTGAGGGCCTGGGCGGCGCTGCGCAGAGTGTCCCAGGTCCAGGAGCTGTCGGGGACCGGGACCCCGGCGGCATCGAGCAAGTCCTTGTTATAGAACAGGACCTGGGTGTCATTGTCGCGGGGGAAGCCATAGAGCTGCCCCTGGAAGCGGAAAATGTCCAGGAGCGGCTGGTTGTAGTTGGAGATGTCCACATTCGACTCAACGATCAGGTCGTCTACGGGACGCAGTAGGCCCTCGCCCACCACCCGGTTGAAGTAGAAGGGAGCCATGAACATTACATCAGGCGCCGCTCCTGCCGCAAACTGGGTGGTGAGCCGGTCGAAGTAGCTTGCCCAGGGGGCGTTCTGCACCTCTACGACAATGTTAAGGTGCGAGGCCTGGAAGGCCTGGAGTACCCGGAAATGGTCCACTACCTCCTCCGGGCTACCCCAGAAGGACCAGGTAATGGTCACGGTCTCAGGTGACTGGCCAGCAGCGGTCACTAAGCCGGCTACTAGAAGCAGAAAGATACCTGTTTTCCAGCGCATGTCTTGTACCTCCTCCGTTGCAGCGTTATCTCCAACAGCGTATCGCTGTGAGTATAACATGGGAGCAATGTTCTCCTGTATTGGGCATTTTGCCATAGGCAGTGGGTTTGGTGCTCCGTATAATAGGCTTCGTGGCAGAGCACATCAACCTGGGATCCCTCCGCCTGCACCTGCGGCGCTGGGGGAAGGCAGGGCCGCCGGTGGTGCTACTGCATGGCCTGGCTTCCACCAGTCATATCTGGGATTTAAGAGGGGCTGGCGCAGGCCCAGAGGCTGTTGCCCAGGGGGCGGGTGGTCTAAGTTGCCGGCTTCAAACTCCAGTACCTGGCTGCTTACTCTCCCTTTTGCCTGGCCTCCAGGCGCGCCCGCTCCAGCGCCTGCATACTGACCAGGCGAGGCCAGACGCTTAGAGCAAAGACCAGTAGCGCCAGCATCTGGAGCGTCCCGGAAAGCAGCAATAGCCACGGCCCGGCAGGAAAGGGGCTCTGGCGCTGGAAGGGTTCTACGCCTAGGCGCAGTAGCAGGCCAGTGTTCAGCAGCAAGTAGCTGGGCAGAGCTAGCCGCTCGCTGTAGCGTCCCTTAGGCCGGGGAAAGAACCAGTAGGCTACTCCCAGTACCAGGTTGCCCAGCCAGCCCACAGTGCCCAGGTGCACATGGGCCGGGAGCAGGGCGTAGGCTAGGTTCCCATTTGCCCAGGGGCCCAGATGGAGCACGATCCCCAGCAGCCCGGTCAAGAACAGGGAGACTAGGCTGGTCTTGATGAACAGACGCGACGGGGGGTTCATAGCGGCATGGCCCGGAACGGAGTGCGTGGTACCATGTGAGGCAGTCTAGCATTGGAGGGCGAGTGCGCACCATCCTAGACACCATTGGAAATACCCCGCTCGTCCGGCTGCAGCGCCTTACTCAAGATGCTGAGCTGTACGCCAAGCTGGAGTACTTCAACCCGGGTGGCTCGGTGAAAGACCGGATTGGCCTGAGCTTGATCGAGGACGCCGAGTGCAGCGGCCGGCTGCAGCCTGGAGGTACGGTGATCGAGCCCACTGCTGGCAACACCGGCATTGGCCT
>JACQHA010000038.1 GCA_016199255.1 Deinococcus sp. | reverse complement strand
GCCCCCACTCCCCCGCCGGAGCCAGCCCCGGAGAGCCCACCCCCGGCGGCGGCGCCGGCTGAGGAGTCCGCTGGGACCCAGGGCACTGCTGAAGAGGAGAAACAGGAGGGATAAGTGGCCAGCGGCGAGCGCCAGCACCCAGCCCGGCATGTGCCTGAACGGCGCTGTGTCCTGTGCCGTGCCAGTCGGCCCAGGCCAGAGCTAGTGCGGCTCGTGGTACGCCAGGGGCAGTTCCACCTGGACCAGAGTGGCCGCGCCCCCGGCCGCGGGGCTTACGTGTGCGCCGACCAGCACTGCTGGCAAGAGCGCCGGGTGCTCAAGGCCCTGGGGGCTCAGCTGTGGACCGAACTGCAGATGAGCCGAGCGAGGTGATCGCCTAATGGAAAAGGTGCGCATTTATGACCTAGCCAAAGAGCTAGGGGTGACTACCAAGGAGATGCTGGCCGTCCTGGACAGTATGGGGGTGGTGTACAAGTCCCACTCCTCCACCCTCGATGCTGACACCGCAGCCACAGTGAAGGAGCTGTTCAAGTCCCAGACGGCACCAGCGCCGCCCAAACCAGCCGCCCGGGCGGAGCCGGCCGCTCCCCAGGCCAAACCCCAGCCGGCGCCTTGCCCCCCGCCTGCCCCGCCGCCGGAGGCAGCCCAGCCGGCGCCAGCGCCTGCCCCACGGCCGGCTCCCAAGCCCAAGACCGGCAGCCCCCGGGCGCCGGTGGTGACGGTGATGGGACACGTGGACCACGGCAAGACCACGCTTTTGGACTATATCCGCAAGGCGAATGTGGCGGCCGGCGAGGCGGGGGGCATCACCCAGCACATTGGTGCCTACCGCGCCGAGACCTCCAAGGGGCCCATCGTGTTCATTGACACCCCGGGCCACGAGGCGTTTACCAGCTTGCGCGCCCGCGGCGCCCAGCTCACCGACATTGTGGTGCTGGTGGTGGCCGGCGACGACGGGGTCATGCCCCAGACCAGGGAGGCCATTGCCCACGCCCGGGCGGCTAATGTGCCCATTATTGTGGTGTTGAACAAGATGGACCTCCCAGGCGTGGAGCGCAACAAAGACCGGGTGCTCAATGCGCTGATGGAGGAGCAGCTGGTGCCCGAGGAATACGGCGGCGACACGCCGGTGGTGCCTATTTCGGCGCGTACCGGCAAGGGAGTGGACCATCTTTTGGAGATGATCGCCCTCGTAGCGGAGCTGGCTGAGCTGCGCGCCGAGGCCAAAGGCCCGGCCCAGGGCCGGGTGGTGGAGGTACTGCCGGACAAGCAGAAAGGCGTGCTCACCACTATCTTGGTGCAGGAGGGGCAGCTTAACCGGGCCGACACGTTGGTGGCCGGCACCGAGTACTGCCGGGTGCGGGCCATGTTCAACGACCGGGGGGAGCAGATCCAGAGCGCCGGGCCCTCTACCCCGGTGCAGGTGCTGGGCTTCTCCGGCCTGCCTACCCCGGGGGACCTGGTGAAGGCAGTGGAGAACGAGCGCGCCGCTAGAGAGCTGGTGACGCAGCGCCAACACGCGCTGCAAGCCTCTCTCCAGCCTGAGCCCGACCGGCGGCAGCTGGCACTGGAGCAGCTCCTGAGCAAGTCTGATAAGAAGCTAGTGAACCTGATCCTGAAAGCCGACACTCCAGGGTCGCTGGAGGCACTGAAGAATCTGGCCGCCCGGGCTGGCACCGAAGACGTCACCGTGACCACCCTGGTCGCCTCAGCCGGGGCCATCACTGAGGGCGACGTGCTCCTGGCCTCGGCGAACAAAGAGCACCCGGCCACTATCCTGTCGTTCAACGTCCGCCCTTCCGGCTTAGCGCAGAAGTCAGCAGAGCGCTACGGCGTCAACATTATCAGCAAGCAGATCATCTACGAGCTGGTGGATGAGATGACCCGGCTGGTGAGAGGCCAGGTAGAGCCGGTGATCACCGAGGTGGTGCTGGGCCGGGCCGAGGTGCGCGAGACCTTCAAGGTGCCCAAGGTGGGCACCATTGCCGGTTCCTACGTGCAGGACGGCAAGATCGTGCGCAACGCCCTGGCGCGCTTGATCCGCTCCTACCCGGTGATCTACGACTCCCGGGCTGTC
>JACQHA010000037.1 GCA_016199255.1 Deinococcus sp. | reverse complement strand
GGCGTTGACGTAGTAGATGGGGGTCGTTACGTAAAACCGTTCCTCGCGCATAGGCTACTCCAGTGAAAAGCGGGCCCGCCGGGCCCGCGTAGTGTCAAGGACAAGGAATCAGGCCGCCGATGAGGGAGAGCTGGGCCTCCGCATCTGGAGCAAGTAGAGTGAGCACCGCTGGTGCGTCACCGGCCTCATGAGGAAAAGTATAGCATGGATAGGTAGGTGGACTATGGGGGTGTCCAGGAACCTGGAGGGAGCATGGTAATAAGTGCAGCAGCGCTGGCAGATTTCCGCAAGCGCCTGGCCCGGGCGGCGCTCGATGAGGTGCTGGCTGACTTGGCGGGGATTGAGTTGGCAGCAGGGGTGAGTGCTGGGCAGATCAGGCGCCGGCTCACCAGCCTGGTGGAGGCGGCGGTGAAAGCCGGGATCTTGCCCCGCTCTTCCAAACCGTTAGAGGCGATAGAGCGGGCCCTGGAAGCCAATGCCCTCCTGGTGGAGGAGAGCCAGGTGGGTGACACCTAGCCAGCCTGCTCCAGCCACGCCTGGGTGGCGGATAGGAGATGATGCTATGCGCAGTGGTGTGGTGCTGGTTCTATTGGTGAGCTTGACCACTGGTGGTGTGCTCTGGTCTCCCACTTCAGCCGCGCCGGTCACTGGTCATCCCCGGCTCTGGCTGACCGCCAACGATCTGCCCCGGCTGCGCTCTTGGGCGGTGGAGAGCAACCCTCTCTACCGGGATGGGCTGGGGGCAGTGGCACTAGAGGCCAAAGCCGACATGGATGCTGGCCTGGTGCCTGGTGAGGATGGTGGCGGTAGAACTTACGAGCTGTATCCCACGGAAATGTACGCCGAGCTGTTTGGCTTCATGTCCCTCATCAGCAACGACCAGGTAGCCAGGGATGACTATGCCCAGCGGGCTCGCACTCTGCTCATGGGCGTTATCAATGAAGCTGCCCAGGGAGCGGCCGAGGGCCAGCCCTTCCGCGATCCCGACTTCTCCATATCTGACCGCTCCCGCTGGCAGGGCGAGGCGTTTGCCCTTACTGTAGACTGGATCTATTCTTACCTCAGCGCTGCAGATAAAGCCACGATTCGCCAGGTTTTCCTGCGCTGGGCCGAGGAGAATCTGCGGGCGGAAACCACCACCTACAATCATCCCGAGCCCATAGGCGTGGTGAACGACCCAGTACTGGTGAGCGATCCCATCCGGGTCCGGTACGCCGCCAACAACTACTACACCGCCCACGCCCGCAACCTGGGTCTGATGGCTATGGCTCTGGACCCGGCAGATGATCCAGGCGGTGCCCTGGGCAGCTATTTGGGCAGCGCCACTGGCGCCTGGCTCTATGTCATCGACTACCTGCTGCGGCACGATGCCCGGGGTGGCTTGGCACCAGAGGGCTTCGAATACAGTCCCCAGGCTGTGGGCTACGTGGCACAGCTCTTATTGGCTCTGCACACCGCAGGCCAGGATGATCCCAGCCTCTGGGGGCCACAAGTGATGCTGGCCGCCAATCCCTTCTGGGATGACCTGGTGACGGCCTATTTCCATTCCCTGAGTCCTGCTGCTCTGGCCCATCCCTGGCTGGGAGAGGTCTATCAACCGGCGTGGTACGGTGATGGTCAGAATTACTGGGCAACGGATTTTATCGAAGCCTTCGGTCCCCTAGGGTGGTATGACTCTATCACCCGCAACCCGGCACGTCTGGATGCCTTGCGCTGGATCGAGACCTACCTGGCTCCTGGGGGGGCAGAGAGTCTGCTGGAACGGGCGGGAGATGATAATGCCTTCCACAATGCGATTCTGTATTTCCTGCTCTTTGATCCCGCTGCCCCGCCTCCTAGTGATCCTCGTTCTGCCCTGCCACTGGCGTTCTTGGCGCCTGGCATCGGCCATATTCTGGCCCGCACCAGTTGGGGCTCAGACGCCACCTGGTTCACCTATAGCCTTGGCTGGAACAGTATCGACCATCAGCACAGTGACGGTAACCAGTTGGAGTTCTACCGCCAGGGGGAGTGGCTCACCAAAGAGCGGACCGGGTATGGCTTTAACATTGGCAGCTCCGATTACCACAATACCCTGGCGCTGGAGAACGATCCGCCGGAGCATAATGAGCCAGACGATTACCGCCACCAGCTCTGGCTGCGCGGTTCCCAGTGGCCCCTTTCACCCTCGGCCGATGGGCAGATTGTGGCGTGCAGCTTGGGCCAGGGCTTTGTCTACGCCTTGGGTGACGCTACCGGCCTGTACAACTCCGACTACGAGGGTTCTCGGGATATCACCCACGCCAGCCGCTCCATTGTCTGGCTGGAACCAGACCACATCATCGTCTATGACCGGGCGACGTCCCGCACCGCCGGCCGC
>JACQHA010000308.1 GCA_016199255.1 Deinococcus sp. | reverse complement strand
TTGGCCCGCGCCGTGCGCACATAGTCCTGCCTGAGCTGCTCCAGCACCGTGGACCGCACCAGGCGGGCAATCTGCGCCATGACAAACGTCCCAGTGGCCAATGCCGGCAAGACTATGTGCGCTAAAGTGCCCCGGCCAGACACCGGCAGCCAGCGCAGCGCCACACCAAACAATAGAATCAACATAATACCCAACCAGAAGGTAGGAATGGATAGCCCCAGCAGGGCGCCGGTCATGGTCAAGGTCTCCACTGGGGTGTTGCGCCGCACCGCCGCCACAATCCCGGCCGGCACCGCTGCGAACACGGCGAACAGCATCGAGGTAAAAGCCAGCTCCAAAGTAGCCGGCATATGCTCCACGATCAGGTCCATGGCTGGGCGGCGGTGGCGGGTGGAAGTGCCAAACTTCCCCTGGGCCACCGAGGCCAGGAACCGAGCGTACTGCACCGGGAGCGGCTGGTCGAAGCCCCAGGCCTGGCGGATAGTGGCAATGGCCTCGGCCGTGGCGTTCAGGGGCACCAGCGCCAGGGTGGGGTCACCAGTGAGATGCAACAGCACGAAAGTAATGGTAGACACGCCCCACAGGACGATTACCGCATACCCCAGACGCCGAGCTAAAAACTGCAGCACCGCCTGACTTTCCTCCCAATGAAAAACTCGGCTGTTCGCCGCCTGGCTAATATAGTACGAACTAGGCGCTTTAGCTAGACTCTAGCCAAGGGAGGCACCCTGGAAAAAGTGCGGCAAGCCTGGCGGCAGGGGTACCTAAACGAGATCTGCCGGGCAAAAGAGCCGCACGTCTGGGAGGCGCTCAAAGTCCTGATCGGCGGAAGCGATTGCCGTGAGGCCTGCTTCAAGCGCCGCCGTTGCGACCAGGGCGTCGTGTGTGAGGAGGCCATAGCGTCGCCGCAGCTCAGCGGAACGGATCAGGCTCCCAAGCTCCAGAGACAAGACCTGGAACCCCATCAATGGAATCTGCTCAACCTGCTCCTGATAGAGGTGCAGCTGCCGGACGATCTTCGGTTTCTCACGCAGCTTCCGGGCCAGATTCCCTGGAGGCACTAACCCGCGGGCGAGAGCCTCGATCATCATCAAGCGGTGAGCTACTTCAGCAAGGACAATGACAGAGGTCACACCCCTGACGTTACCCCTCTCGCACCGCTCAAGAAAACTGCGGCAGTCGGCAGAGGCGCCTGTAAAGTGGTAAATGAAGATAGAGGAATCAACGAAGAGAGTGGACCCAGACGGTATCTGATCAAGCCTCAAGCAAGCCGTCCTCTTCCACTAGCAGAGCCTTGACCTTCTCCTTGTCGAGGCTCAGAACACCCCAGCTCTGAGTGACGACCCCTCCCGCGCCCTGAGGGCTGCCCTTTTCAGACAAGTAAAGCTCAAGGGCCTCGCCTATGACTTCGCTGATCTGCTTCCCCTGCCGGACCGACTCTAACCTGGTCCGCCGGAAGAGGCTATCGTCAAGTAGGGTACTCACCTTTCGCCTTATGGCCTTGCCCTTCATGTCATGATAGTAGCTTGATAGCTTGACACTGTCAAGACAAAATCACGGTTGTCACTACCTAGCACACCCTCCCTCCGCTGGCGCTTGCCCAGCGCACGCTTCATACAACCGCTTCCCTATCCACTCCAGCACCTCGGGGAGCACCTGGCGCTCAAAGTCGCCATTGTGGTGGCCGCCCGGGCGGATATATCGGCCGGCTGGGTCGGCGGTGAAGCCACGCTGCACCAGCGCGTCAACAAACGAGGCTACCTCGGCGTCAATGTTGAACTCGTCCCGGTCCCCAACTACCAGGATCATGCGGTAAGGCGAGAGATCGCGCCCCTCTAACAGGTCCCGGGGATTCTCGGCGGCAATGCGCTCCCACATCGGGCGGTCCTCAGTCCAGGTGGGTCCCGGCTCCTGGTCGCTGTCGAACACTGGGTAGAGCACGGTAGAAGCAGGGATACGTACTGGACCAAATACCGCAATGGTGGCTGCCGCCGGGTAGCTAGTGCGGGGCTGGTAGCAGTCGCGCTGGTAGTCGCCGGCTGAGTTGCCGTTACAGGAGAAGCGCAGGTCCACCGCCGGGTAGATCCCGGCCAGGAGAGTACTCAGCTCGGGATGCTTCAGCCCCAAGTTGAATACCCCAAAGCCCCCCATGGAACTGCCTAAGAGCACTGTGGCCCTGGGGTCGGTGGACCCCGCGAACCGGCTGCGCACAAAAGGTACCAGGTCCTGGAGGAAATAGTCCTCAAAGCGCCCCCGGTTACTGTTGATGTAAAAACTGCCCCCATCGGTACCATCGCCTAAGAATCCACTAGGGCGCCCGGTCAGGCTAAAATCGGGCATCACCACCACCACTGGTGGCAGGACCTGCCGAAAGATCAGGTCGTCCAGCACCTCGGGCAACTTCGCAGCCCAACTGGACTCATCCCCGCCGTAGCCATGGAGGGCGTAGATGACCGGGTAGACCTGTCCCTGCTGGGGATAGCCCGCCGGCAGGTAGATATACACGTCCCGCCGCTGACTAGGGCCCAGAGAAGGCGCCGGGATGCGCCGGTCGCAGTGCGCCGGCGCGAGCCAGGTGCAGGTGTTATTGGTAAAGTCCAGGAGCGTTCCCTGGCCCTTAAAGGTCAGGGCTCGTTCCATATGGCAAGCGCTCAAGAGGCTGCCCGTTGCCAGGAGTACGACGCTCAGTGCGCTCTTCATCTCTGTACCTGCAGGTTGGATAAGGGAGGACTAGACACCTATTATTATACCCCAGTGGCCCAATGCTACATCAGCCCCACGCCTGTCAGGCAACCTCGCCTCAGCCTCCAACCGCTCCAGGGCTTGAGCCCAGGCCAGAGGCGGTGTATCGTGCTAGGGCGACCAACGCACGAGGGGGTGGGGGATGAAGCGGCAGTTAGCATCAATCGGGTTACTGGTTCTGATTGGGATTGGCCTGGTGGTACAGGGGCAGGAGGCAGCTCCCCTGGTAACAGAGACCTTGCTGCAGATTTCTGCAGGAGATCACCAGATCCCGGCAGTGTGGGCCACGCCAGCCGGCGTTGAGGGGCAGGTTCCAGCCCTGTTGCTGATACACGGCTTTGCTAGCCACAAAGATGAGGTAGGGAACTTCTACAAGCGCCTGGCTGCCAGCCTGGCAGAACGGGGCTTTGCCTCGCTACGCTTTGACTTCCCAGGGTCAGGCGACAGCACTGTGAGCTTCACTGCCAACACCGTAGCCGGCCAGGTAGCAGATGCCCGGCAGGCCTTTGAGTTCCTTCTCAGCCAGCCAACAGTTGACACCAGCCGGGCCGGGGTGGTGGGGTTCAGCCTGGGAGGGATTGTCGGGTCAGCGCTGGCAGGGACCGACCCGCGGGTGAAGGCGCTGGTGCTCTGGTCCACCCCGGGAGATACCGCCGCCGCGTTTGCCAACCTCTACGACCAGTACTATCAGGCGGCTGTGGAGTAT
Organism: Deinococcus sp.; assembly: GCA_016199255.1. Taxonomy (GTDB): domain Bacteria; phylum Deinococcota; class Deinococci; order JACQHA01; family JACQHA01; genus JACQHA01. The sequence continues at coordinate 1,429 of JACQHA010000308.1, read as the reverse complement.
GGCAGCGTTGTAGCCGACCTGGGCTTCCGCCAGGTGGAACTGAGCCAGGCGTTCTTCGAAAGCCTGTTTGCTTCCTTCCCGCTTTCCGACATCCGCAACTTCACCGGGCCCCTGCTGATCATCGCCGGCGAGAACGATGGCCCCCAGCCTCGCTACGCCCGGGAGTTTGCCCGCAACGCCGGGAGCTTCGACGTAACCCTGCGCATCCTCCCTGGGGCAGACCATATCTACCAAGTGCTGACTCCCGACCAGACTAACGCCGAGCAGGTGATCGCCATTACCACCAACTGGATTACCGAGAAGCTCTAGGGGCATGACAACTAGGTGAGCCCGGTACTCAAACAGTGTGCCGTGCTCACTGTACTCGATGACCATCTTGCGCCAGAACGCCCACTGCCCTTTCCAGGTCTGCCTCTTTCACCAGCAAGTAATCGGTATCGTAGGTTGACACCACAAAAACACTGATGCCCGCCCGCGCCAGTGGCGCCGTCAATGAAGCGACCACGCCAACTACCGAGAAAGCAAAGGGACCATGCACCTTGAGGCAGCGCCATCCCCGATCACACTTGGTCTGCTCTGGAACGCGGCTTTGCAGGTACACAACAGAGAGTTCATCAGGCGTCCGGGTGATGGAGAAGAAGTCACCTCCCAACGCCCACCCAGGAACTGGAACATCCTGGTGCAACCGGCAAATGGCGAAGGTGTCGGGCAAGGCTGAAAGTGTGAGTCTCAAGTCAGTCATGTTCCCACTAGATCTGGCAAATGCCCAGGGTTTAGCATATCCTAAAGAAGAGCCAGGAAGTGCCAAGAATGGGGTTCCTGCCATGATCCGCCATCCTGCCGTTGCTGGCCAGTTCTATAGCGCCTCAGCCCAGAAGCTAGCAGCTGAGGTGGCCCGGTTCACTGACGCCACTGCTACACGACAACCCGCCATTGCAGTCATTGCTCCCCATGCAGGACTCATGTATTCCGGACCTGTGGCCGGAGCAGTCTTCGCTCAGGTAGCCGTGCCCCCCACCGTCATTCTGATCGGCCCGAACCATACTGGCCTTGGCCCGCCCATCTCGGTCTATGCAGAAGGGACATGGCTCCTCCCAGGTGGCGCGGTTTCAATTGACGCTTCCCTTACCCAAGACATCTTGGCTGCGTACTCACCAGCCGAAGCTGATACTGCTGCCCATCGCTTCGAGCATTGCCTCGAGGTGGAGGTGCCCTTCCTGCAACATGCCCGGCCTGATGTCCGGCTCGTCCCCATTGTCCTGGGGACCACCAGCCAGCAGATCTGCCGGGAGTTAGGAGCCTGCCTGGCCCGAGTGGTCCAGGCCCACACCCATGGAGCCGAGCAGCCTCTTCTAGTGGCCAGCACCGATATGAACCACTACGAGTCAGACCAAGTCACGCGGCAAAAGGACCACCTGGCCATCCAGGC
>JACQHA010000323.1 GCA_016199255.1 Deinococcus sp. | reverse complement strand
GGACAAACCCGTGCCAAATTTAGCATCAACCTCTTAAATTTCACTTAAAAGCTTGGTGTGTGATAGTGCGACATTACCAGTCCACCAAGTTAGCAGCGGCACAGGTCCTTTGCGTTTTGGTGGGCCAATGCTCTGTGCCCTAGCAGCAGACGATTGCGCTGTGTGGGGTCAGGCAGATTGAGGAATGCCCCCCGCAGGTGGCGCTGGGCGTAGCGATAGAAGCTGCGCTCGCTGCCGAAGCATTTCCACAATAGACGGGACTGGCTTCGCCTCTAAGAACGAGTCAGGGCTAGCGGCGGTGCACTCAAAACTGGCCGCCTCGCCACTAGCGAGGCGGACCACCCAAAGGAGGAAAACATGCGCCCGTATTGGGCCACACCACCTCTTACAGAGAGCTTACTAAGCTCTTACAGAGGGCTTACCAAGAACCTGCCCACTCCGGCGGGAAGCGCTTCTTTCAATCGTGCTCTGGAACACGCGCTATATGTACCTGGCGTTGGAGCACAAGCACATCCATTCTCCGTAGCCGGAGGTCGTGGGTCATGTTAGGATAGGGCAATGTCACGCCGAGCCGTGAGACACGGTAGATAACCGAGACATCATGCCCGAGGACTCGCAAACTAAGTTGGCCGACCAAGAGAGCCTCTTGGCCGGACAAAAATGTGTGCTCGAAATGATTGCTACAGGTGCATCACTCCCCAATGTGCTGGACGTCCTGAGCCGGACCATCGAGGAACAGTCCAGGGGGATGCTGGATCCTCCTTCTTGACTCAGACGTTTCTAGCGCAGAGGCCGTATCTTGTAGGGAAATGCCTAGTCTCAGAGATGACGCCCTAGGACTGCTGATGACGGCAATTGCGGCCGCTGACCCGGGGGCTGCTGTGAAGAAGAATCTTCCACCTCTGCCGCGGGGCAGAGGCGTTGTGATTAGCGTTGGCAAGGCAGCGGCGGCAATGGCGCAAGCAGTGGAGGAGGCCTGGGGTAGCCGGGTGAGCGGTGTGGTGGTAACCAAGTATGGCCATGGGCAGCCGCTAAAGTACATCCAGGTGCTGGAGTCGGCCCATCCTGTCCCAGACGAAGCTGGGGTCAGAGCGGCCCAGCAGGTAAAGGCCCTGCTCCAGAGCCTTAAGCCAGAAGACTTGGTGTTGTGCTTGATTTCTGGTGGCGGGTCGGCACTGTTGCCTGATCCAGTTGGCCTAGATCTGGTGGCCAAGCAGGCGTTGTCTACACAACTCCTACGCAGTGGCGCCACGATCAATGAGATGAATGCCGTTCGCAAGCACCTCTCTGGGCTCAAGGGGGGACAGCTGGCGCGCTTAGCGCAGCCGGCGCAGGTGGTGTCGTTGATCCTCTCCGATGTGGTGGGCGATCCGTTCGACGTTATTGCTTCTGGCCCTACTGCGCCTGATCCCACCACCTATGCTGACGCTTTGGCAGTGCTGGAACGCTATGGCATTGACGTGCTGGCAGCCCGGCAACGGCTGGACGCCGGCGCTAGGGGAGAGTTGCTGGAGACCCCCAAGCCAGGTGATCCACTGTTTTCTCGTGTCCAGAACGTGCTTATTGGTTCTGGGCAGTTGGCTCTGGAGGCCGCTGCTGCAGAAGCGCAGCGCAGAGGGTACCAGCCGTTGATCCTCTCAGGGTTTGTCGAAGGGGAGGCGAGAATCGCCGGCCGGTTGCACGCTGCTATTGCCCGCCAGATCAGGCAGTACCACCAGCCAGTGGCGCCACCGGTAGCGCTTCTTTCTGGAGGGGAAACTACTGTCACTGTCAAAGGCAATGGCCGAGGTGGCCGCAACACGGAATTCGCCCTGGGATTTGCTCTTGGTGCTGATGGCTTAGAGAACGTCATCTGTGCCAGTGTCGACAGCGATGGGGTCGATGGCAGCTCTGATGCGGCGGGAGCCATGGCTGATGGGAGTACGGCGCAGCGGGGCAAGGCCCAGGGGAAAAGCGCCCGCGACTACCTAGAGCGCAACGATTCCTTTACCTTCTTCCAAGTCCTCGGGGACCTGATTGTCACTGGGCCCACCCTGACCAACGTGAACGACCTGAGGGTAGTGCTGGTGCACTAAGGCTGCACGATGTAGGCGTCGGCGTAATTCTGGTGCAGCACCTCCAGCGCCTGCTGGGCAATAGAGCGGTTGGCAAAGGGACCGACCCAGACCCGGGTGAGGCCATCGCGGTTGGGACGCTCGCTAGCCGAGGCTTGTTGCGCTGTGAGCAGCGCCACCAAAGCCTCGGCGTTTTCTCTGTAGCGGAAGGCGCCTACCTGTACGAAGAAGCGGCCAGCAAACGCCGTAGAGGGTAGGGTGAGAGGCGGCACCGGCTCGCGAGAAATCGCCGGCAGGTTCACAAATAGTGTGGGATTGGTTGGCGCTAGGAGCGGTGCCGGGTTCACTGGTTCACTGCTCCGCCGGATCTCAAAGTGCAGGTGCGGCCCGGTGGCGGCGCCGGAGGCTCCAATCCAGCCAATGATTTGTCCCTGGGTGACGTGCTCGTTCACTCGCACCCCCAGGTGGCTGAGGTGCGCGTAGCGAGTGGTGGTACCAGCGCCGTGATCTAGAATCACTAGCAGGCCGTAGCCGGTGGTGTTCCAGTCGGCGCTGGTTACTGTGCCTGCCGCTGCTGCTCGCACCGGGCTGCCGAAGAGGGCGCCGATATCAATGGCAGGATGAAAATAGCTGCCACCGATCTTGAAGCTGCGGTAGCCATATCCTGATGTGACCGGGCCAGCCACCGGCATGATGAACTGCGGAGCTGGTGCCACTCTTGGTGGGGCTGTAGCAGGCTGGGACAGTGCAGCTAGCGGCGGATCCTGAGGCGCTTCGAAAGCTAGCAGCGACGCCTGAGGTTCCTCTGCGGGCAGTTCCAGGGGAATAGAAGAGGTGACCGTCTGGGGCGGGGCTACGCTAACCGTCGCTCTCTCCGAAGCAACTGCCGGCGTGGGGCGCACCGCTGGAGGTGTGGCCACGCAACCGAGTGAGAATACAAGCAACAGGGCTAGAGGTAAGCGCATACAGCGCCAGAGCTTCCCCGGGCTGCGACGCCGCCAGGGTACGCTCCAGGACTTACAGAGGACTTACTGCCGACTTACCGGCCAAAGCGCGGGCCAATGTCACCGTAGAGAAAATCTCGTCCAGAATGGCCCAGCCAGTCTACTTTGAGTTCCAGCCTCTGGGGCAAGTTTAGCGCCGCGTCGGCGAGTACCTGCTGTGCCCACTGGTGGCCAGCCTCAAGGCTGTGGGCCCAGAACTCCTTGCGGCCAGTGGTGTCCTGGCCTCTGGGAAGAAGCAGAGCGCGCCAGCCAAACAGCACCAGGTGGCGGGGGGTGAGCCCGCTGGGGGCAATGTGAAAATGGTCTGCCAGGTAGCCTTGATTCCACTCACTCAGTGCCCGGGGCTCTAGCACGGCGAACGCTTCCACCACGTAGCGCGCCGGGGCATCTTTTTCCTTCACTCCGCCAGTGCCTAGGACATCAAGCAGCTTGTAGCCCAGGTGTGCGCAGTACTCGCCCGGGTCATCTACCGCCAGGCGCTCCTGGGAGAGATAAAAGCCTGGGGTCAGTTCGGTGAAAGTCAAGGGGGCAACAGAGGCCATAGACGCTATGAGTCTAACACGCAAGAGCTTGAGGCGGCCCAGCGTCCCCAGCCGGGGACGCTGGGCCGCCGAAGGATGGAGGAGGGAGGCGCTAGTCGGCGTCAGGGTTATACCGCAGGAAGGCTGGGATCTCGGTGTCGTCGGGGTTAAAGTCGAGGCGCTTGCCCATCCTGGCCCGTAGCCCCTGGGCAGCTGGCACAGCCAAGGTCTGCACCGGCGACACAATGGTGCGGGCCTCGTTGAACCCAGTGGCCACCATGATCACCCGCACCTCATCGCCAATGTTCTCCTGGTAGGTGACGCCAAAGAGCACGTTGGCGTCGTCGCGGCCAGTGGCCTCGCGGATGCGCTTTACAATCTCCTGGGCGTCGTGCAAGGTGAGCGCCTCGCCACCCACCACATTCACCAGGAGCTTGGTGGCGCCTTCGATGGTAGTCTCCAGCAAGGCGCTGTTGACGGCGCGCTCGGAGGCTTCCTGTACCAGATTCTCCCCTCTGCCAGCGCCAATACCCATAATCACCTGGCCGGCGCCGGTGAGGATAGAGCGCACATCGGCAAAGTCCACATTGATCAGCCCGGCCACATTAATAATGTCGGAGATGCCCTTGACGCCGTGGTGCAGCACCTGGTCGGCAATGAAAAACGCCTCTTTCACCGAGGTCTTGTGATCCACTGCGGTCAAGAGCCGGTCATTGGACACGATAATCAGCGCGTCGACGTGCTGCTGCAGCTTGCGAATCCCTTCGAGCGCCTGCTGCATGCGGCGGGGGCCCTCGAAGCTGAAGGGCTTGGTGACCACCGCCACCGTCAGCGCGCCTAGCTCCTGGGAGATCCGGGCCACTACCGACGCCGAGCCGGTGCCGGTGCCGCCCCCCATGCCGGCAGTGATGAAGATCATATCGGCCCCCTCCAGGGC